>DATAFY010000350.1:0-2849 GCA_036257205.1 Steroidobacter sp.
CGCCCGCTTGCAATATTCACCGATCTTCATGTTCACTCCTCGATGGGCTCGATCGGATGGACTTCAACACGGCGCTGCACAGGTCATTTCGACCTCCGCCTCCGCCGCCAGCCAATCCTCGAGCTCATGACCGGGCCCGAACCCGCGCTTTTCCGCAATAAAGTAGGCCGCCTCGGCAACCTTGATCCGGTGATACGCAGCGCGGGCTTCTGCCTCCGCCGCAGCCCATTGCGCGACATCAGCGTCCTCGCGGGCGTTAGCCACAGCCGCGTTTGCCGTTGTGGCAGCCTGGCGGCGGGCCCGACGCGGCGATTTCTGTTGCTGAACGCTCATACGCATGTTTCTCCAATCTCCAGGTCTCGCGGGCGGCGCAAGAGCCTCGCCCGCGAGCGTTCGTGCTCACTTCACCTCGATCGAAACGGTCTTCGGCGCCGCCGCCTGGATCTTCGGTATCTTGACGCGCAGGACGCCATCTTTGGTCTCGGCACGGATGCCCTTCGCATCGATGTTATCGGGCAGCGAGAAGCTGCGCGAGAAACTGCCGTAGAAGCTTTCGATGCGGATCTCGCTCGCGTCGTTCTGCTCCTTCTGGTACTTGCGCTCGCCGGCGATCGTCATGATGCCGTTGTCCAGCGTGACCTTCACGTCTTCCTTCTTGACCTCCGGAAGCTCTGCTTTGATCACGTACTCCTGGTCCGTCTCGCTGATGTCCGCGACGGGGGTCCACTCGCCGGCTTCTCCGGCGTTGCGGCGCAGTGCCCGGCTGAATAACGGGGAATATTGGCGAAACAGTTCGTCGACTTCCCGGAAAGGTTCCCAGCGTATGACGTTCATCTGCTATCTCCTGCCATGTTGGCTCTGATGAAACACAAGCACAGTGTTCACGCTTGCGCTGGTGCTCTCCATGCGGGGATGGCCGTAACGACTACGTGGTAGATGAGAGACGTGCCGCTCACATCTCCATGGGTGCTGCCTGCGCGTTCTTCTTGTCGCTCGGTATCTCTGTCAAGGTCGCCTCGGTCAGCAGCAGCACGCTGGCGACGAAACTGCATTCTCCAGCGCGACGCGCACAACCTTGGTCGGATCGATAATTCCCGCCTCGAACAGATCCACATAGCGATTGCGCGCGGCATCGAAACCGACGTTGACAGAACCTTCCAGCATCTTGTTGACCACGACGCCGCCATCGACAGCCGAATTCACAGCGATCTGGCGCACCTCCAGCACGATGCCCTCCGCCACTGCGGCCTTGGTCGCGGCGATGGCGTCGTCGAGCGCATCCTTCTTGACCTTCATCTCGGATTCGGCAGGCGCGCCCACGCGAATCACTGCGACGCCACCTGCCAGTTTCGCCAGGCGCTCCCGCAACTTCTCCTTGTCATAGTCGCTCGTCGCCTTGTCGATCTCGCGACGGATTTGCGCCATGCGCGCTTCGATCTCTTTGCGCTCGCCCGCGCCGCCGATGATGGTGGTCGCATCCTTGTCGACGACGACACGCTTCGCATGGCCGAGCTGCTGCAACGTCGTGTCCTCCAACTTGAAGCCCAGCTCCTCGGAGATCACCTGACCGCCGCATAGCACTGCCATATCCTGCAACATCTCCTTGCGGCGATCGCCGAAGCCCGGCGCCTTGACGGCGGCACTCTTCAGCACGCCGCGGATCTGGTTGACGATCAGCGTAGCGAGCGCTTCTCCTTCCACGTCCTCGGCGACGACCAACAGCGGCTTGCCGCTCTTCGCGATTTGCTCAAGCAGCCCGATGAGATCCTTCATGACGTTGATCTTGCGATCGGTGAGCAGCAGCCAGGGGTCCTCCAGCACAGCTTCCATCTTCTCCGTGTCGGTCACGAAATAGGGAGACATGTAGCCACGGGGAACATGAACGGAACCCGGGAATTCCCCGCAGTCGGGGCTGGCCACGGTCGCCCTCATTCGCCTGCTAGGCCGCTGCTCGGCCGAGGGTGCGTAGTTTGTCGAGCCACTGCGTGCGTCTGTCTTTGCTCAGACCCGCGACGTTACCGATGAGCGTTGCGCGGATGGATCTGAAGCCGACGAACTTGAGAATGTTCCGCTGCAGGCTGCGCAAGCTGTGAGCACGAAAATACCAGCGGTAGATCGGCGCCGGCATGCCCATGGTGATGACGATGCGCGCACTCTTGCCGCTGAGAAATTTCACGGGCCATTTGCCCAGCTCGAGCGTGCTGAAGGCAAAGCCGGGGCGCAGCATCTGCTCCAGCAGCGCCTTGAGCAGCGCCGGCATGGAGCCGAGCCACAACGGATACAGGATGACGACATGATCGGCCCAACTCATGAGGTGCTGGCACTGCCGCACGGAATCGACCGGCTCACCCTTGTCGTAGTCCGCCTGCGAACGCAACACCGGGAAAGCGAGATCGGCGAGCCGGATCACTTGCACCGTGTGGTTGCTTGCCTGCGCCCCTTCGCGATACGCCGCCGATAGAGCATGGATCAACCGGTCGTCAGCCGGATCAGGATGTCCGTCCAGAATGAGGACATTCCGGCTCATGGGTGACTCGCATTGTCTGCGGCCGCGCTCATGGCGATCGTCCTCGACAGTCTCTCGAGCATTGTTGCGCTCCTGGTTGTGGCGGCAAGCCTGCTCCGCACTGGGGCCACTCGCATCCGGGGGTTTCCATGAGCGAGTCTCGGGTTCCCCCCGGAGAAGCCGAATGCGGCTCCAAGAGGTCCTCAGTTATGTAAAATTAGCCGCCGCCGCCCACACATATATATGTGTGCATTGCAGATCAGCGCAGATACGCCTCCGTAGCGTAGCGACGCATCATGCGATGACTGTTGAAGTGCGATGCGTTTCTGCTGATTGCACCCTT
>DATAFY010000356.1:0-4487 GCA_036257205.1 Steroidobacter sp.
GAAGCACACCTACCAGACGACTCACAAGACGATGGCGGCCGAGCGTGCAAGCAAGCACCCGGGCGCAAAGGGCGTCGCCCGATTCACTGTGGACGGTGAGTCCCATGAGCTCAGGGACGGCGCCGTCTTGATAGCCGCCATCACGAGCTGCACGAACACCTCCAATCCGGTCGTGCTCATCGGCGCAGGCCTGCTCGCACGCAATGCGCGTCAGCGCGGGCTCACCAGCAAGCCATGGGTGAAGACGAGCCTTGCGCCAGGCTCGCGCGTGGTGACTGACTACCTGAACAAGGCCGGCCTCACCGCAGACCTCGAAGCCGTTGGTTTCTACACCGTTGGGTATGGCTGCACGACGTGTATCGGCAATTCGGGCCCGCTCAAACCCGAGATCTCGGAGGCCGTTCGGGCCGGGGACGTGATTGCGTGCTCGGTGCTTTCCGGCAACCGCAATTTCGAGGGCCGCGTGCATCCGGAAGTGAAGATGAATTTCCTCGCCTCCCCGCCGTTGGTGGTGGCGTACGCACTCGCGGGAACGCTTGAGCTTGATCTCACGAGCGAGCCGCTGGGCGTGGGCACGGACGGCAAACCGGTGTACCTCAAGGACATCTGGCCGAGCTCCGCGGAGATCCAGGAGTTCGTCACGAAATCGGTGGACTCCGACATGTTCCGCAAGAGCTACTCGAGCGTGTTCGCGGGCGACGAGAACTGGAATTCGATTGGCGTGCCCGCCGGCAAGATTTACTCCTGGGACGAAAAATCGACATACGTCAAGAATCCGCCGTACTTCGTCGGGATGACGATGACCCCGGCGCCGGTCGCGGATATCCGCAACGCCCGCGCCTTGGCGCTCTTGGGAGATTCCGTCACGACGGATCACATTTCACCGGCCGGCGACATCGCCAAGACAAGTCCGGCGGCGAAGTACCTCGTCTCGCTGGGCGTGGACCCGAAGGATTTCAACTCCTACGGCGCGCGTCGCGGCAATCACGAAATCATGATGCGCGGCACCTTCGCGAATATCCGTCTGCGCAATCAGCTGGCGCCCGGCACTGAAGGCGGCGTGACGACCCACGTCCCGAGCGGCGAGCAGATGAGCATCTACGACGCCGCCATGCGCTACAAGCAGCAGGGCACGCCGCTGGTCGTGATCGCCGGCAAGGAGTACGGCACAGGCTCCTCGCGCGACTGGGCCGCAAAAGGCACGATGCTCCTGGGCGTGAAAGCCGTCATCGCCGAAAGCTTCGAGCGCATTCATCGCTCGAACCTGATTGGGATGGGCGTGCTGCCGTTGCAGTTCAAGGACGGTCAGAACGCGCAGACGCTCGGCCTCACGGGCAGGGAGAGCTTCGAGATCATCGGCCTCAACGCCGGCGCCGCGAAGATGGTCACCGTCGTCGCCACGCCCGACTCGGGCGCGCCGATCAAGTTCGAAGTGCGCGTGCGCATCGACACGCCGAAGGAGCGCGAGTATTACCAGCACGGCGGCATCCTGCACTATGTGCTGCGTCAGCTCGCATCCGCCGGCAAGGCGGCGTGATCTCGAGCCGCTCGGCCATTCAGCGCTGAACTGAAGAAAGGGGAGCCATGCTCCCCTTTTCTTCGTGGGCCCACGTCAGCGGCATCGACCTAGCCGCTTGCGGGGGAACGTCCAAGCGATGAGCCGCAAGTCACATTCGAAATTCACTCACGATGCAGCTTGACGGCCCTCGGCGGCCAACCGATCCTGCATCGACTTCAAACCTCAACGGAGACTGCCCATGACCGCTCACATCCGCGTTCGCGTCGAGGATGGGATAATGCGAATCACCTTCGCTCGTCCGGACAAGAAAAACGCGATTACGAATGCGATGTACGCAGCGCTTAGCGCAGCGCTGGACAGTGCGCAGGACGATCCGGCGGTTCGCGTCATTCTCTTCGACGCCGAGGGGGATGCATTCACCGCCGGAAACGACTTGAGCGACTTTGCCGCCGTCGCCTCCGGCGCCCTGAATCGCGGCGAGATGAAGGCCGACGCGTTTCTCAGTGCGCTTGCACGCGCGCAGAAGCCCTGCGTGGCCGCTGTTCAGGGCCTCGCCGTAGGCATCGGCACGACGATGCTGATGCATTGCGACCTGGTCTATGTCGCAGAAGACGCCCAGATCACCACCCCGTTCGTGAATCTTGCGCTTGTTCCCGAGGCCGCCTCGAGCTGGCTGATTCCCGCGCGCATCGGCCATGCGCGCGCCTACGCGATGTTCGCGCTGGGCGAACCCCTGGATGGACGCACGGCCGCCGCGATCGGCTTCGCCAACGCGGCGCTGCCCCGCGAGGAAGTGGGCGCTCGAGCGTTCGCCGCCGCCAAGGCGCTCACGAAAAAGCCGATCGGCGCGTTGCGCGCGACGAAGCAACTGATGCGTGACGCTGAAGCGATCCATGCAGTGATGGCGCGCGAATCGGAAATCTTCGGCGCTCGGCTGAAGACGCCTGAGGCGGCGGAAGCATTCGCTGCGTTCGCCGAGCGACGCGCGCCTGACTTCTCGAAATTCAGCGGCTGAGAGCCCGTTAGCGAAACGCGCCGGCGTTCGCTGCGCTCACCCCAGGGAGCGCCAGGTGCTTCTCCAGATGGGTTGCTCCTCGAAGCGCAATCTTGCTCGCGAGAACTATTCGCGCCGCGACATGTGAACGGGCTTGTTGCTCTTGCGCAAGGATTTGCGCTGCACCCGTTCGAGCAATGCCGGCTCCTCGGGCTCATCCTCGACGAGCCATTGCGCTTTGAACGCCTGCAGCGCTTCGTTTTGCACGGCTGCGTGTCGGTGTGCAAGCAAGAGCGAGGACGGCGCGCAGACGCGCGCGCGGATCAGCCCGAGGTCAGCGGCCGCGTCGAACAAGCTCGGGTACCAACTCTGCCACGCAGGCAGAAGGCGCTCGACCTGCTCACGCAGGCTCAATCGCTCCCTGGCTTCGAGAGTCACGCTCATCGCGCCCTTCTACCATAAAGTCGCGTGCGTTTGGACTACAGCGCCCTGAGATGCAGGATCCACTTCACGCGAGCGTGGACAACGCCCTTCACCGAAGGCGCGCCCGCGCGAAGCAGGCGCGCCGCGGTTTTACGTCAGTGCGACTGTGCGTACCAATCGACTTTGCGCGTCAGCAGCATCACGGCGGTGAGGACGCCGAACAGCACGATTGCGCCCAGCAGGAGCGCATAGTCCTCCGAGAGCACCAGCATGTATAGCAGAGCGTAAACTGCGCTCAGCGTGCTGCCAGCGATAAAACCGCGCAGGCCGCTGCCCAGCGCCCCGGCGATGTATGCGCCGATGAGAGCAACCAGGCCCGTCGCGGCCAGCGCGTAGGCGCTCGCAAACGCGATGTGCTCCGACAAGGCGATCAGGAGCAGATAAAAAAGGCTCAACGCAACGCCAACGAGCAGGTACTGCAACGGGTGCAGTCGAACTTGAGCGACTTGCTCCCATGCAAATAGAGCAAGAAACGTCAGCGCGATGAAGAGCAGCGCATATTTGACCGCCCTTTCCCCGCGCTGATACACGTCCACCGTCTGGTGCAAGCCCACGCCGAACTGAGACTCGCTCAGCATCGACTCACTGACCTCCCCTTCGGTCCACATTTGCGCATACGGGCGATTGAGCTCGAGCACTTGCCAGCGCGCGTCAAAACCCGAAGATGAAATCGCGCGCTGCGCTGGGAGGAAGGCGCCTTGGAATGAGGGGTGCGGCCAGTTTGACTTGAGTTGGATCGTCGTGATGCTCCCGAGCGGCAACATCCCGAACTCACGGCTGCCGGCGATGAGTACATCGAAGTCGAACGGCGCCGCGTCCGAGGAGGTCAACCGGCTCAGGTCGAGAGGGGCTTCGACGCCGCGGTAAACGCCCCCGGCCCGGGCGGGGCCCAGCTTGAGATTCTGGCCCGCGAAGTTGATGATAGAGGCCTCGCGCAGACTGCGCACCCGAGAAAGCGGCAGCAGTAGGCGGCTCTCCCCCCACAGATAGACCGCGTCGGAACGGGATGCTTGCGAGCGCAACGCTGCAAGATCAAAGCGCCCGGTCAGCTGCACGCGCGAGAGATATACAGGTACCGAGTAAATGCCCACGCGCCGCGGCTCGGGCTCCACTCCAAGGTTGGCGTTCATGCCCAGAGCGGCCGGGAGTACGTACACATCGCGGCGCACAAGCCGCCTCGTATGATCCTCTTCGACCATTCGCTCCGTAGGCACGATCAGCATAGGTCCGCCCAGAACGACGTCGCCGCCCCACCCCTCGGCGACTCGCGCGTACGCCTGCTCTCGAAGCGAAGAGCGCTCGCTCACCACACTGCGGAGCATCGCAAGCGGGATCATCAACAACAGCGCGATGACGCCGATGATGAGTCCTTTCAGGGTGACTCCCCCTGAAATCAGCCGCATCCCCATAGTCCAACCTCCACGCTTGAGTTGTTAAGTGAGCGCAGAAAGCTACACCGCCATCGTGGCAGGGTGGGGCCCAATTCCGGAC
>DATAFY010000402.1:0-6349 GCA_036257205.1 Steroidobacter sp.
TGATGACCACTGCAGCATGTTGCGAGCACGATAGTTCAACTGCTCGACGAGCGCCGAGATGTCCGCACTCGGCGCATGCAGTCTCAGGCAGACGCCCTCCGCGCGAGCGCGCAAACTCACCCGCTGCGCCGGTCTGCGCTACACAGCGCAGTGTTGAACGGCGCAGGACGTTTCGCAGGCACAGCTCACTGCTCGAGCTTGTGCGTTCATTCGCAGTTACCGCAGAGCGCGAGTGGATTCCGCGAGCCGTGAAACAGTTGCGCCGCCCGCGCTTCCCGCAACTTCGGGATCAGGACTTTCATCGTCAACAAGGCCTCCTTGCAGCGGCGCGCATCGGGCGAGAGCTCGGCGTGCTCGTGCATCCGCTCATCCACTTCGTCGGCGAGCAACACGGCGAGTGTTTCCAAGCGGTCAAGCGTTTCATCAACCAGCGTGCGAGGATCTGTAAACATCGCGGTGTTTCCGTCCAAGGGATACTGATCTTTTATACAGATCCGCAACCCTCGACAAGTCCACCTATCGACTCCAATCCATAAGAGCCTGAATGCTAATCAGTTTCTCCTGGTGCGCAGCTGCGCGCTTTCCGCTGATGCGCGCAGACGATCAACTCACATGGCCCCGAACTGCGCTAGCGCTATATGCTGCTAGCGAACTTACCCGGACATTCCATGATCTCAGCCAATCGAAGCGCACTGGCGTTCGCGCTTGTGCTCGTTGCGACGTGTTCGATTGCAGCAGACAGCTCGCGCGACGGACTGGTCGTGTTCGCAGCCGCATCCCTGACGAACTCGTTGCAGCAGATCAGCGACGCGTACACCAAGCGTGTCGGCGTCCCGGTGAAGCTTTCGTTTGCGGCCAGCTCCACGCTGGCCAGACAGATCGAGGCGGGAGCGCGCGCCGACGTTTTCCTATCCGCGGATCAGGAGTGGATGGATTACCTCGCCGAGAGAGGATTGATCGATGTGCGCTCCAGAAGCGACCTCCTTGCCAATCGTCTGGCCCTCATCGCACCGCGCGACAGCCGCATCGACGTCAAACTCGGACCACAGGCTCCGCTGCTGTCCGTACTTGGCGCGTCAGGCCGCCTGGCCATGGGAGACCCAGATTTCGTACCGGCAGGCAAATACGCCAAGGCGGCCCTGACTTCGTTCGATCTGTGGCGGGCGCTCGAACCACGCCTGGCGCGAGCCGAGAACGTCCGCGTGGCGCTGAGCTATGTCGCGCGGGGCGAGGCGCCGCTCGGCATCGTGTATTTGACTGACGCACTCGTCGAGCCGCGCGTGCGGATCGTCACCATGTTCCCACAGACCTCGCACCCGCCCATCGCCTACCCCGTTGCGAGGACGACCGCTGCGCGGCCGCAAGCGTCTTCCTATCTGGAGTTTCTGCACAGCCCCTTCGCGCAATCGATGTTTACGGCAGCGGGATTCATTACGCCGCACGCAAGTCCCGCGCACTGACCGCGGCCGCCTCAGCCGGGCGTGCGGAACCCGAACTGCGCGTCGCGTGTTGCTCGGGCATGCCGCGCAAACAGACAGTACAGCGCGCCCGAGCAGATCTACGCGCCGGCAAGAAGCCCACAACAGCCGCAGGGGAATTCGTGCGTGAGGAAATCGAGCACGTACGCCGCGGCAAGCATGGCGCGCGTTCTCCGAAGCAGGTGATCGCGATCGGGTTGTCGAAAGCCCGGCGAGCCGGCGTACCGATTCAACCTCCTGAAAAGGGCCGCGCTTCGCCAACGACTCGACGACGCGCCAAACGCGACCTGGAGACCGGCCGGCGCGAACGCGCAACGCGAGCGCCTTCGCGGCGACGCAGACGCGCGACTACGGAAGCCTTGCGCCGAGAAGCGCGCTCGACGGCTTCAGGCAGCGCGTTGTCCCGCCAGGCAAAGAGCGCCTCGCGACGGACGAAGCGTCCGCATCGGGCAAGGGCATAAACCGACCTTCGTCGGTGGGGCCGAAGCGCCGCGTCGGGCGCCCGATTATTTCGCGTCGTCAGCCCGCCGCGACGCCAGAATTCACGACGCCAGAATTCACGGTTCGAGCTACACTCGCCTTTGCGAGTATGCAGAACCCACCGCAGAAAATCGCAGACCGCCATGCAAATCGGAGTCATCGGGCTGGGCCGGATGGGCGCGAACATGACGCGTCGGATCATGCAGGCCGGACACGAGTGCGTGGTGTACGACGTATGTGCGGATGCTGTGGGAACGCTCACAAAGGAAGGCGCGCGCGGCGCCCGATCCATAGAGGAGCTCGTATCGAGGCTTGCTTCTCCACGCACGATCTGGATGATGCTGCCGGCGTCGGGAGTCGCTACTACGCTTGAAACGCTCAAGCCGCTGCTCGCTCGCGACGACACCGTCGTCGACGGCGGCAACTCCGACCATCGCCGTACAATCGCTCGCGCTGCCGAGCTAAAGGGGCGCGCAGTTCACTTTGTGGATGTTGGGACGAGCGGAGGGATCTGGGGGCTGCATCAGGGCTACTGCCTTATGATCGGCGGCGACTCCGAGGCCGTCGGACGATTGCAGCCGATCCTCGACGCTCTGGCGTTCACACTTGAACCGCAGTCGCACACCGCCAAGAGCTGGCTGCACTGCGGCCCGCCGGGCGCGGGACATTTCGTCAAAATGATTCATAACGGCGTCGAGTATGCGTTGATGGCCGCGTATGCAGAGGGTCTGAATCTGCTTGCGCACG
Organism: Steroidobacter sp.; assembly: GCA_036257205.1. Lineage (GTDB taxonomy): Bacteria > Pseudomonadota > Gammaproteobacteria > Steroidobacterales > Steroidobacteraceae > Steroidobacter. The sequence goes on from DATAFY010000402.1 coordinate 2,706, forward strand.
CCAGCACTGGGCGCGAGGGGCGCGCCTCGGACGCCGAAACGGCGCCGCTCGATGAGCAACTGGCGTACCGCTACGACTTCGACGTGCCGGCCATCGCAGAGTTGTGGCGGCACGGGAGCGTCGTGCGGTCCTGGTTGCTCGATCTGATAGCGATCGCACTGCGCGAAGATCCAAGACTCGAACGTTATGCGGGCTGGGTGGCGGATTCCGGCGAGGGACGTTGGGCCTTGAAGGCTGCAGTCGATCTGGACGTACCCGCTCCCGGGCTCGCGACCGCGCTCTTTGGGCGGTTCAGTTCACGCGATGAAGACGAATTTGCGAATCGCCTGCTCTCCGCCATGCGCGAGCAATTCGGCGGACATGCGGAGCGCAAGCTTTAGCGTCGGTTTCGCCCTTAGGCGGATTTCTCTCGCTTGGTTCTTCTTCAGTTGCACGAAGTCGCGCGTGGCATGTTGTCCGTCAGCGCCGCTCGCTCCGGATTTGCCCGACTACGCCAGCGCGCTTTTTGGAGCCCCGCTTGTCCTAGATTGATCTGCGTATCACGCTGGTTTCAACGGCATGCTCGATTCGCCTGCTCTTCGGCGCAACGGATCCAGTTGTTTTCTGCCCTTGTGCGTTTGGCGTCAACATAGAGGCTCCTCTATTTTCAACTTGCGTCGGCGCCGCCGCGCTGTCTGTCTGCGCAGAAAAGCGGACAAGAGAATGCAGGTCAATGCACGGAACAGTGGCGCTAACGGCACGTTCTAGTGTCTGCATCACAACCGGAGGCAGACATGACCAAGCGCATCGAGAGTTCGATTAACGTCCATGTGCCCGTAAGCACGGCCTACAATCAATGGACTCAATTTGAGGATTTCCCTCGATTCATGGAAGGCGTAAAGGAGATTCGTCAGCTTGACGATCAGCATGTGCACTGGGTAGCCGAGGTCGCTGGCAAGGAGAAAGAGTGGGACGCAGAGATCATCGAGCAGATTCCCGACCGACGGGTGGCGTGGCGCAGCGTCGAGGGCGCGCCCAATGCAGGCGTCGTCGAATTCACACCGATGGGCCCCGACGAAACCGAGGTTCGCGTGCGCATTGAGTATGAGCCCGAAAGCGCGGTCGAGAGCATCGGCAGCGCATTGCATGCGGCGGACAAGCGCGTGAAGGATGACCTCAAGAGATTCAAGGAATTCATCGAATCGCGAGGCGTAGAAACCGGCTCCTGGCGCGGCGAGGTCCGCGGGGGAGAGACGCGGCCGCGCGGCTCACATTAGGCTGCCAAGCTGCGGACGCCCCACGAGCGAGGCCGTCCGGACAGCGCGCCTCGCACCGCGCATCGCGCGTGCCACTAGATCGACAACGACCAGTTTGAGCCTCTCTCGGCGCCGCGAGCCTCGCGCGAGCTAATCTCGCGCAGGGCGCTGGCGCCTTCGTATTCGTCAGCTTCGGCGATATCCGACAGACTAATGACGCCTTCAATGCGCCCCGACTCGTTGATGCACATGATGCGCGACTTGTGATGTAGCGCCATCAGCTCGAGCGCATAGCTGATGTCGTCGTCGGGACTGCATGCGACAACCTCGGGGGTGAGAATGTGCTCGACGCGCGCCGTCGAAGGCTCGTCGTCGGCTACTCCGCGAACGGCGATGTCGCGGTCCGTGATGGCGCCGATGGCGTGCATGTTCTCGTCGCACACCGGTAGGAAGCCGACGTTCAGGTCTCGCATCTTGCGTGCGGCGTCGCGCACAGAAGTCTGCGGAGAGACGTACTCAACGTCGGTTTTCATGATGTCGCTGCAGATCATGGGGCATCCTCCTTCGCTGTCACAGGCGCTCGGGGACGAGATTCAGGCGCGACGGAAGCTCCGGCGCGCCTTCATCGCTGGTACGTGCCGACCGTTTCCGCCTGCGCGAGAATATGCGGCTCGACTGCGCGCCAGAGTTCGCCGGCGCTTTTATTTTCCGACATTTCGAGCTCCTCGATGTCGAGAGCCGCGAGTCGGAAATGGTAATGGTGCAGGCCGTGGCCCCGCGGCGGAGCGGGACCATCGTAAGCCGACCGACCGAAGTCATTGCGCCCAACATCGCCCCCGTGCGCCCGAGCGGCCCCCATTCCTTCCGATAAGCCGTTCTCCTCGGCCGGGATGTTCGCGACAGCCCAATGGCGAAATGTTCCTGAGGGTGCATCGGGATCCTCGCACAGCAGCGCGAAGCTCCGCGTCCCACGCGGCGCGCCCGACCATTTGAGGGGCGGCGAGAGATTCTCTCCGTCGCGAGTGTACTTCTTGGGGATGGCGCTGCCTTCTGCGAATGCAGGGCTGCTGATTTGAAGCGGCATGATGCCTCCTCCCGTCCCCCGTCGTAAGATGAATGCAACGCCAGGCTGTGAACGGGGTTCCCATCTAAGAAGCGGCTGGTGCGGAGGAGTCGACCAACCGCGCAATGAGTGCGCCACACCCGCCATGATTTTACTTCAGAAGAGCACTTTTTACGGAGAATACATATGATCAGGAAGTTCTCGTCGCATTAAGCGCTGCGTCGCCGGTCCCAGTGGGTTGGCGCGCCGCCGCGTGTACGACTCCGTGAAGGCGATAGGAAACACCCTATCCTTCGCCCGATCGCGAGCGGCTAGGCGAGGCCCGCGTGCGTCGCTATCGAAACGGTCCTTGCAAGGACGCTTATTGGCGCTCCGTCAAACTCACGCGGGACAGTCAGGCAGGCATATGCAGTCGCGAGCGTGGCCCCGAAGCGCGGCACTAGAACGACGTCTCGAGACCGAGCGTCATCTGTCGTAGCCGTAGCGCTCGAAGTTGCAGTAATAGGTCGCGTACAGGTACTCGGCGAACACGCCCCAGGCTGGGACTAACTCGTATTCGAGTCTCAACTGGCCGGTGATTAGCGTCCGAGCCGATCTGCAGGCGCCACGCTTCGAACAACCGCCCGTAGAATACGCAAAGATTGCCGCTGCCCATGTTGGCGTCGAGATCGCTGTACGCACGGTAATAGCCGCGAGGCTCATTCGCCAGCCTCTCTCGAAAGCACCCTTCGCGAAACCGCGCGCTTCCATGCCCGCGCTGAGCCCTGGCGCAGGAGCGATTAGATCTGAAAAACGATTCGAGGTCCGTCCGTTCGATATACGGTCGTCGAACTCGCTGCTGACATCCTCGACGCGAGTCGCTGCTCAGAGAAATGTCTGCCGCCTGCGCTGGATGGAGCATCACTTAGCGACAAAACGAGCCGCTAGTCGCTCGTGTGCGCGCCCTCGACCGCGCTCGCCCGACCCGGGAAGCGCTCAAAGAGCTGCGCAACGACGTCCGCGACCGCCTGCTGCGGCGTCTCCATGTCTTGTTCATTAATTCTGCCCTCCGCCAGGCCTTCCCAGATCATCTGCTTCTTGCGCGCGTCAACGACGTGTGACGTCACAACGGCCGTATGCGTCATAGCGGCGATTAGGAGAGCGCCCAGGCGACAACGCCGAGCGTATTCGCGAGGGCGATGCATCACTCGCCTACGCTCATCACGTACGGCTTCAACGTACGCAAAGTGCGGGCGCCGTCCGTGACAACGGCTGGCCCGGCGCGGGAACATTCCGGTGAATTCGGGCGTGTGGCTGCTGGATGGGCTACCTCCTCACGCATGCTTAGCGCACGCCCGTCTTGCTTC
>DATAFY010000404.1:0-4095 GCA_036257205.1 Steroidobacter sp.
CGCAGGTCATCAGCGGCTCGTCCGCAGACCAGGCGGGCGTCAACCCGGGCGACGTCATCCTGAAGATGAACGGCAAGGCGTACAACGACCCCAAGGCCCTGTCGGACGCAATCGCCAAGATGCATGCAGGCGATAAGGTCAACATGGACATCTGGTCCAACGGCACCAAGCGCATGGTGCAGATCACGCTGGGATCGCGCCCCGGTCAAAGCAGCTACGAACAGCAGCAGCAAGGCGCGCCGCCGGATCAGCAGCAGCCCGAAGACCAAAACCCGTAGGAACGGAAACAACAAAATGGGGGCGGGCGTCAGCCGCCCCCATTTTTTATTTGTCTTGCACCAGACTAGTGCGCCGCTTTTGGAATTCGGCGAATTTTTCGAGCAGCGCCGGCGACTCGCGCTGCGTCCATTCGCGCAACGATTCTATTTCGTGCGCGTCCAATTGCGCGGCCACCGCTACTGCCGCGTTGAGCGCGCTGTAATCATTCCAGAAATAAAAGTGCGAGAGGCGGTCGCGCACGCAATCCACTCGCGTGAGAATGCGCAGTTGTACGCCGCCGCGACTCAGCACGTTCGTACGGCTGATATAATCGCCGGCGACGGAGAGGGGGCCCTTGGGAAAGTCGACGGTGAACTTCGACTTCGGATGGTAGAAGATCCGCGAACGGCCATCCCGCCGAAATCCGATGGGTTCCAGAGCTGCCTGCACGTTCTCGAGCGAATCGTCACGGTCCAGAATGAAATCCGCGTCATAGGACATGTACTTCTGCGGCACGTAAACCGCGGCGGCGCTGCCGCCGGTTAACACGCTCGAGATTCCACGTGCTTGCAGCGCGGCCGACACTGCAAAACAAACATCCTCGAGAGAGGATGCCTGCGTAATCACAGCGGTTTCTTGCGCCGGCGCGGACGCAGGCGGCGCGATTCCTTGAGCTGTTGATATTGAGGGTAGCCCTCCGCCAGGCGCAGCAACAGCGCCCGCAGTTCTTTCGCGGCCGGATAGAGCGGATTCAGCGATACGGTACGCACGACGAGCGGCCGTGTTGCTATGAGTCCCTCGACTTCCACCTTGTCCAGCGTTCGCTGAACCGACGGGATGGTCGCGCCCAAATAACGTGCCAGCTCGGCGGGGTACGTTTCCTCGAGCACGGCGACGAGCATCAAAAGCGCCGTGCGCATTTTCGTGCCGAACAAGGCTGGGGCGGGCAAATCCCACGTGCGCTGGTCGTACGTTGGTATACCGATTGGCATACTTGGCTATACCTCTCGGTATACTTTACTACGCCGGCGCGTATTCTTCAAGCATCCGGAGCCGAAGCGGGCGTGCGAACAGGCGACTTTCAGGGCGGCAACCCGGCCTGCCCGGCAGGGCTTCTCTGCAACTTTGGCCCCTATGAATCTGTCTTATATGGTGGAACATGTACGGCCGCATCGCGTAGTATGATGAGACCGTAACTATCCTTGTAGCCTAGTAAGCGGCAAGGCTTAGTACCGCCCTCGACAAGGGGGCGGGAAAAGCTGGTCCATGGGCTCGGAAAGAGAGAACAATTAATGGCTAAAGTGGTCGGCATCGACCTGGGCACGACGAACTCCGTCGTGGCCGTAATGGAGGGCTCTTCGCCCACTGTTATCGCTAACGCCGAAGGGTCGCGGACGACCCCCTCGGTGGTGGCATTCACCAAAACCGGCGAGCGCCTCGTGGGGCAACTCGCGAAGCGCCAAGCCATCACCAACCCGGACCGCACGATCGCTTCGATCAAGCGGCACATGGGCACGGATTTTCACGTCAAGATCGACGGCAAGGATTATTCGCCGCAAGAGATCTCGGCGATGATTCTGCAGAAGCTCGTGAACGACGCGAGCAATTATCTCGGTGAACGCGTGACCAAGGCGGTCATCACCGTACCGGCATACTTCAACGACTCGCAGCGCCAGGCGACCAAAGACGCCGGCAAGATCGCGGGTCTGGACGTGCTGCGGATCATCAACGAACCGACGGCGGCGGCGCTGGCGTACGGTTTGGATAAAAAAGGCAGCGAGACGATCCTCGTGTGGGACCTGGGCGGCGGCACGTTCGACGTTTCGATTCTCGAAGTCGGCGACGGCGTTTTCGAAGTAAAAGCGACCAACGGCGACACGCATCTGGGCGGCGACGACTACGACCACCGCATCGTCGAGTGGCTCGTTTCAGAATTCCGCAAGGATCAGGGCATCGACCTCAGCGGCGACAAGCAGGCCATGCAGCGCCTGACCGAAGCGGCTGAAAAAGCGAAGATCGAGCTGTCGTCGGTCGTGCAGACCAGCATCAATCTGCCGTTCATCACGGCGGATCAAAGCGGTCCCAAGCACCTCGACTTCACGCTCACGCGCGCCAAGTTCGAAGAACTCACCAGCGATCTCACCGACCGCTGCATCCAGCCGTTCAAGAGCGCGCTGGCCGATGCGAAGATCGACCTCTCGCAGATCGACGAAGTCGTCATGGTCGGCGGATCGACGCGTATGCCCGTCATTCAGGAACTCGTCAAGAAGCTCACCGGCAAAGAGCCGAACCTGAGCGTGAACCCGGACGAAGTCGTCGCGGTCGGCGCGGCGATTCAAGCCGGCGTGCTCGCGGGTGAAGTGCGCGACGTCGTTCTGCTCGACGTGACGCCGCTCTCGCTGGGTCTGGAAACGCTCGGCGGCGTGATGACGGCGCTCATCGAGCGCAACACGACGATTCCGACGAAGAAGTCGCAGGTCTTCACCACGGCCGAAGACGGCCAGACCTCGGTCGACATCCACGTGCTGCAAGGCGAACGCCCGATGGCTCCGGACAACAAGACGCTGGGACGTTTCCGCCTGGAAGGCATTCCGGCTGCACCGCGCGGCGTGCCGCAGATCGAAGTCACGTTCAACATCGACGCCAACGGCATCGTGAACGTGAGCGCGAAAGATCTGGGCACGGGCAAAGAGCAGCAGATCACGATCACCGCATCGACGAATCTGTCCAAAGACGAAGTCGAGCGCATGGTCAAAGATGCGGAACTGCAAGCTGCGGCCGATAAGGCCAAACGCGACGAGGCCGAAGTGCGCAATCAGGCATCGAGCCTGGTGTACTCAACCGAGAAATCGCTCAAGGAAGTCGGCGAGAAACTCGATCCCGGCGCACGCGGCGAGGTCGAAAGCGCGCTTGCTGAACTCAAGCGCCTGCACGAGAACGCGACGGTTGCAGAGCTCAAACCCGCGATAGAGCGTCTGCAGCAGGCCAGCTACAAGATGGCGGAACTGCTGTATCAGAAGACGACGGCAGGCGCGAACGGCGCAGCGCAGGACGGCCAAACCGCCGGCGCAGGCGCGACGCAAGGCGAGGCCGGTGCGGAAACGCAAGAGCCCGCCGAAGACGTCATCGACGCGGAGTTCAAAGAGGCGAAGTAAAGGGACGTAACCCTTCGACTGTGCTCAGGGTGGTTCGAATCGAACGACCCCGAGCCTGTCGAGGGGTTCCTTTTGAAAACACATATGCAAGATGAATACATAACCGAAGCAGACGTCCCAGCCGCTTCCGAAAACGGCGAGACCTCCACGCCGAGCGCCGATCTGCAGGCGCAGCTCGACGCGGCCAACGCGCGTGCCGAAGACAATTACAACAAATTCCTACTGGCGATGGCGGATTTCGAGAACTACAAGAAGCGCATCGAGCGGCAGTTCCGCGAAATCGCCGATGCCGGGCGGCGCGACCTGCTCAAGAACTTTTTGCCGGTTATCGACAATCTCGAACGCGCGCTTTCCTTCGAAGAAACCTCGCTGGAAGCGCTGCGCAACGGCGTTCAGCAAACGCTGAAAGGCTTCGAAGCGGTGCTCGGCATGGAAGGCGTCAAACCGCTTTCGCTCAAGGGCCAAAAATTCGATCCGAAGCTCGCTGAAGCCATCGGCACGCAGCCGGCTGCGAATGTCGAGGACGATACCGTGCTCGAAGAAGCGGAGAAAGCGTACACAATGGGCGAGGAACTGCTGCGCCCCGCCAAGGTCATCGTCGCAAAGAACAATTCCGACTCTGCAAGCGACCTCGGGGGGCGTTGATGGAGGCAGAAGCTTTTCAGGCGCCCGAGGCCTGGGG
>DATAFY010000420.1:0-2437 GCA_036257205.1 Steroidobacter sp.
TCACCCTTTCACCGCCATGGTGGAGGTATCGGTCTACCAATGATGCCGGGACATTGCACACACGGTCTATCTTGAAGGCGCGAAGAAGTTCCTGATAGAAATACATGTCGTGAGTATTGGGCAAACTTTCGTTGAAGAGCACGTTTGTTCTCCGGTGAAAGAGCGTCTGCATCCCCGGAAACGCCAGGAGCAGGTCGTCTCCCACAAATTCCCTCCTCGCCGTGTTGATTGACCTGGTTCGTCCGACCAAGCGATAAGACAACCCGCATGCCGTCAAGGGCACGTTGGCTTCCCGAGCCAATTGAAATTGCCTTTCCAGCTTGTGTGGGCGGTAAACGTCGTCATCATCCAGATAGGTTATCCAATCGCCCCTTGCTTCCGGCAAACCGAAATTGCGCGCGGCAGCGGCATTCCGTGGCCTGGGATTCTCGATTACGCGGAGCCGCTTGTCGCTCAGGAGCCCATTCAGCGAAGCGTCCGTTGAGACGCGCGATTCCGGCGGGTTGTCGTCAATCAGTATGATTTCGAAATCCTCGAAAGTCTGCGCATAGAGACTTTGCAGGCATCGCGGCAGCAAATGGTTGCGTTTCCGAGTTGGAACGATGACGCTTATCGCAGGCATCGGCCCTCCGCTTGTGGCTTTGAAACCCTGTTCGTTCTCATCGCGCTAGTTCTCCGCCCGAAATTTCTTCCGCCAGGCGTACCGGGGCGAGAGTCGCGAGCGCTTCGTGAATGGCAGCCTTATGTTCATCGCTCAGCGTGAATGACCCGATCCACCAATGTTTGACTTTGGGGCTTGGAATGAAAAGCGCTGCGCATCGCGCCCGGGAGCGCCTGAGTTGAGCTTCCGGGCGGTATCCGGGGGCCACATTGCCGAAACGATGTAGATGAACAGCAGGTACATGGGATCGAGCATCGCCCCCGAAATCGGCAGCCACGCTACTGCCCACGCCACACGGATTCGGACCGGCGCCGAGGATCGACTCAGCGCGCCGAACATCCAGACACCGAATGCGAGCGCGCCGAGCACCCCGTACTCGAAAAGAATTTTGGCGTACGTGGTTTGAATCGAGTCGGCGCAGCCAGTAACCATCCTCACCCAGCTGCCCGGCCCATGTCCCAGCAGAGCAGACCAGGGGTTCGAGTCGATGCGCTGGACAACCTCTACGGCGGGCTGGATTATGCGGCAATACGCGCTGCTGCGCGGCGAATTGAACTCCTCGACGCGGTTTAGCGTATAGGAAAGGTGCAGCGCGTCTGCGAAGAGAACAAAGAGCGTTGTGGCGACGGCTACGAAAGCAAGGACCCGCACCGCCGTCGCGCGCCCCAGGGGGAAGAGCAGTGCCACGGCCAGGCACAGCAGCCCGGACCCCGAGTACGAGAGCATCAGGCCGAGGATCAGTACCGACATCACCCATTTTCGTCTGGCCAGGCTCAGCTCGCAGACCAGGCCGAACGCCATGACGACCGAGAAGTAGGACGGCTCGCGCATGAAGAATCCGTTCGACTTGGTCCACGCGCCGCCTCGCGATGCCTCGTCCATGTTGTGCACGGTGTTGAAGACGGTTGCGGCTGGCGTTCGTAGCGGCTCGGGTATCAGCGGTGTGTAATTGAACAGCCACGGCGGGTCAAACACGAACTGGACAAAGAATTGCATGATCCCGGCCACACCGACGAAAACGGCAAACGCGATGTAGAGGTTTACGGTCCAGCGCCACAACTCGGGTGCGACCGATTCTTGGCGAAGCGACACGCAGAAAGGAGCGTAAAGCGCGATCAAAAGCAGCAACGACGTTGCGGAGAAGAACGGCAGCGGAGCGAACGCCGCATTCACCAAGAGACTGAGCGTCGCGGCGCCGACTATCGCGAGGTACGCGAACGCTGCGCGGAAGTTCAGCACCGCCACGCCCTTGAGTACCATCGCGCCCACCAGGGCGTACATCGCGAGCATGCCGGTTCCCGCCAGCCCCAGCAATCCGAAGCGGTCCAGCACGGTCATCGTCAGCATGGCGAACAGGATCGCCGCCTTGAGCAGCTGGTCGCGTGCAACGAGGCGGGCGTCCGACGCCATGGCACCGTGCGGCCATTGCACAGGCAACTGCCACGCCTGACGGCTCGCGAATAGGCTCATCTCTAATCTCTGTTAGGCGTTCCGCCGCTGCGACGAGCGTCGGGCGACGAATTCAGCGCTGGCGCGCTCATATAGGGCGCGCGTGGCGCGACCGATCTCCGTCCAGGATCGCGGCGCACTGCCGGCACTTCCGCTCGGGCGAGCGCTGATCGCGTGCTCAAGCGCCCGCGCAAGCGCGGGCACATCGCCCGGCGGTACGAGCGTCCCCTCTCCGCGCATTTCCTCCTCGAAGACGCCTACGCGACTTGCGATCAGCCACTTCCCGAGCGGCTGGACCAGGTGATACACGCTGCTTGCGTCGATTCG
>DATAFY010000458.1:0-10894 GCA_036257205.1 Steroidobacter sp.
CAAGATTTCCTTTCTTGAGCTAATTTTCAATTTTCGGAGTTTTTCGCCATGAGCAAAGTCATCGGTATCGACCTCGGCACGACGAACTCGTGCGTCGCGATCATGGAGGGCGGCAAATCCCGCGTGATCGAAAACAGCGAGGGCGACCGCACAACGCCCTCGATCGTCGCTTTCACGAAGGATGACGAAGTGCTCGTCGGCCAGTCTGCGAAGCGCCAGGCCGTGACGAACCCGCAAAACACGCTGTTCGCGATCAAGCGTCTCATCGGTCGCCGTTTCCAGGACGATGTCGTGCAGAAGGACATCGGCATGGTTCCGTACAAGATCGCAAAGGCGGACAACGGCGATGCGTGGATTGAAGTTCATGGCAAGAAAATGGCCCCGCCGGAGGTCTCGGCGCGGGTGCTCATGAAGATGAAGAAAACGGCCGAGGACTTCCTCGGCGAGCCGGTGACCGAAGCCGTCGTCACTGTGCCGGCCTATTTCAACGACTCGCAGCGCCAGGCGACGAAGGACGCCGGCCGCATCGCGGGTCTGAACGTGAAACGGATCATCAATGAGCCCACTGCTGCGGCTCTGGCTTATGGGCTGGACAAGCAGGGCGGGGATCGCAAGATCGCGGTGTACGACCTCGGCGGCGGCACGTTCGATATCTCCATCATTGAAGTGGCCGACGTCGACGGGGAGCGTCAATTCGAAGTGCTGGCCACCAACGGCGATACGTTCCTCGGCGGCGAGGACTTCGACAAGCGCGTCATCGACTACTTGGGCGAAGAGTTCAAGAAAGAAAGCGGCGTGGACGTTCGTCGCGATCCGCTCGCCATGCAGCGCCTGAAGGAAGCCGCCGAAAAGGCGAAGATCGAGCTGTCCTCGAGCCAGCAAACCGAAGTCAACCTGCCGTACATCACAGCGGACGCTTCGGGACCCAAGCACCTCAACATCAAGCTGACGCGGGCCAAACTCGAGTCGCTGGTCGAAGAGCTGGTCCAGAAAACGATCGAGCCTTGTCGCATCGCGTTGAAGGACGCCGGGCTGTCGATGAAGGACGTTGCGGAAGTGATTCTGGTCGGCGGCCAGACTCGGATGCCGCTCGTGCAGAAGGCCGTGAAAGATTTCTTCGGCAAGGAGCCGCGCAAGGACGTCAATCCTGATGAGGCGGTTGCGGTCGGCGCCGCTATTCAGGCCGGCGTGCTATCGGGCGAAGTGAAGGACGTGCTGCTCCTCGACGTCACTCCGCTGTCGCTCGGGATCGAAACGCTCGGCGGCGTCATGACGAAGCAGATCGAAAAGAACACGACGATTCCGACGAAAGCCACGCAGACGTTCTCGACGGCGGACGACAACCAGAGCGCCGTCACCATCCACGTGCTGCAAGGCGAGCGTCAGCGCGCGAGCGACAACAAGTCCCTCGGCCAGTTCAACCTGGAGGGCATTCCGCCGGCGCCGCGGGGCATGCCGCAGATCGAGGTCACCTTCGATATCGACGCAAACGGCATCCTGAACGTCTCTGCGCGCGACAAGGCGACAAACAAGGAGCAGAAGATCGTCATCAAGGCCTCCAGCGGTCTGTCCGAGAATGAGATCAAGCGGATGGTGAAGGACGCCGAATCGCACGCGGAGGAGGATCGCAAGTTCCGCGAACTAGTCGAGTCGCGCAACAAGGCGGACGCGCTCGTTCACACGACGGAGAAAGCGCTCAAGGATCTGGGCGAAAAGGCGCCGGCATCCGATCGCGCCAACATCGAAGCGGCCATTGCGGATCTCAAGCGCGCATTGAGCGGCGACGATAAGGACGTCATCGACACCAAAGCGAATGCGCTTGCCCAGGCCTCGGCCACGCTCGCGCAGCAGGCTTACGCCCAGGCGGGCGCTGCGGACGCGGGGCCGGCGGGAGCCGAGACGGCGGGCGGCGAGGGTTCGGCCGGGCGGCAGGACGACGTGCTCGACGCCGAATTCGAGGAAGTCAAAGACAGGAAGAAGGGCGCCTGAGCCGCGCCCGCCGCGGACGGGCGAGGATTGGCCGTCGGCGATTCGGAATAGCCGCCGCTCGCGGGGCGGGCGGCGAGGGTTCGAAAGGGCGCAATAGCGCAGCGAGACGCTATTGCGCCCGATGCTACGGGTCAACGCGAAAAGAATGTCCAAACGCGATTACTACAAAGTGCTCGATGTGGGCCGCACGGCCGCCGAGGCTGAAATAAAGAAGGCCTATCGACGCCTTGCGATGAAGTTTCATCCCGATCGCAACCCCAACGATCACGAGGCTGAGGAGAAATTCAAGGAAGCCAAAGAGGCGTACGAGGTCCTCACCGACCCGCAGAAACGCGCCATCTACGATCAGCACGGGCATGAAGGGCTCTCGGCGCGCGGCGGCGGCGGGTTCAGCGCCTCAGACGCATTCAGCGATATTTTCGGCGATGTGTTCGGCGATATCTTCGGCGGCGGACGGCGCGGCGGTGGGCGTCAGGTGTATCGGGGCGCCGATCTTCGCTATGACCTGGAGCTGGATCTCGAACAGGCCGTCTTCGGCCATACCACAAACATCGAGTTCACGACCCTGGGGGAGTGCGATTCCTGCGGCGGCACGGGTGCGGCGCCCGGATCGAAGACCGTCAGCTGCGAGACCTGCGGCGGCGTCGGCCAGGTGCGTATGCAGCAGGGATTCTTCGCGGTACAGCAGACGTGTCCGCGTTGTAGGGGCCGAGGGCAGCTCGTCAGCCAGCCATGCGACCCCTGTTTGGGGCAGGGACGCGTCCGCAAGAAAAAGACGCTTTCGGTCGACGCTCCGGCAGGGGTCGACACCGGCGATCGAATCCGGCTTGCCGGGGAGGGCGAAGCCGGCCGAAACGGCGGCCCGCCGGGCGATCTGTATGTAGAGATCAAAGTTCGCGAACATCCCATTTTCGAGCGTGACGGCAGCCACCTTTCTTGCGAGGCGCCCATCAGCTTTACGACCGCGGCGCTCGGAGGCGTGGTCGAGGTGCCGACCCTCGGGGGGCACGTCCAGCTGAAGATCCCAAGCGAGACGCAGTCCGGCCGAGTATTCCGTTTGCGAGAGAAAGGCGTGAAGCCCGTGCGCGGCGGTCCCACTGGCGATCTATTCTGTCGCGTTGTCATTGAGACTCCCGTGAATTTGACCGAGGAACAAAAGGAGATGCTGCGGAAGTTCGATGCTTCCATGCATAGCAGCTCTCGCAATCACAGTCCCCGCGAACGCTCCTGGCTGGATGGCGTGAAGCGTTTCTTCGAGACGATGCGGAGCTGAAAATCCACCAGCCGGTGATGCACCGGCCGCACGCGGAGCCGATAGACGGTATGAATGAGTTGCGGGTCGCAATTTTTGGGATCACGGGTCGGATGGGACGCGCCGTAGCAATGGCGCTCGCCGAAGAGGCGGGGCTGCGGCTTGTGGGCGCAAGTTGCTCCCCGAGCAGCCGCTCGCTCGGCTGCGATGCCGGGGAGGCGATGGGCGGGTCGCGCAGCAACGTCTTGGTGACAGCGCAGCCGGCTGCGGCGGTCGAGAACGCCGACGTCGCCATTGATTTCACGCTGCCTGAAGCGACCCGCGCCAACCTACAAGCCTGCGTGGCGCGCAAGTGCGCGCTAGTGATCGGCGGCACCGGCCACGAGGAAGCTGCGCGAGCGGAAATCGCCCGGGCGGCGCGCGAGATTCCGATTGTGATGGCTCCCAATATGAGTCTGGGCGTGAACGTCCTGTTGTCGCTCGTTGAGCGCGCCGCGCGCGCACTTGATGCAAGCTACGACGTCGAAGTCTTCGAAGCCCATCATCGCAACAAAAAGGACTCGCCCTCGGGCACGGCGCTTGCGCTGGGAAGGGCGGCGGCCAATGGTCGAGGCGTCACGCTTGAACACGCGGCGGAATATGCCCGCCATGGAGTCACGGGCGCGCGACGCGCCGGCTCCATCGGTTTTGCAGTCTTTCGCGGAGGCGATGTGGTCGGTGATCACACAGTGACGTTTGCCGGAATCGGCGAGCGCATCGAGCTGACCCATCGGGCGAGCGACCGCATGGCGTTTGCGCATGGTGCGGTGAAGGCCGCGCAGTGGGTCGCGCGCCGCGCGCCCGGGCTGTATTCCATGCAGGATGTGCTGGGCTTGACCCACGACCGCAACGGCGAGAATGGACAAGGATAAAGATTCATGGCGCCGCCGTTTCGCTCCGCAGGCAGCCGCTTCATTCGGATGGACCTCCAGCGGCCGCTCGCGTACACTCCCGTCCCTCAGCACGCGGTGAAAATTTCGTATGCGGGATCGGCCTGAGCGCCAATCCCGCTGTCCGCATGCGTGTCTGAAACGACTGACAACGGGAGCCTCATGCGAACGACACCCGCAGTCCTTGCGCTCGAAGACGGGACGGTTTTTCACGGCCAATCCATCGGCGCCAAAGGCAATACGACGGGAGAGGTGGTGTTCAACACCGCCATGACGGGATACCAGGAGATCCTCACTGACCCGTCCTATTGCAAGCAGATTGTTACGCTCACTTACCCGCACATCGGCAACACCGGCGCCAATCCCGAAGACTTGGAAGCCGCCGCCGTTTACGCCGCGGGTCTGATTATTCGCGACCTGCCGCAAGCGTATTCCAGCTGGCGCGCCTCGGAGTCGCTGGAGAGCTTTCTTCAGCGCGGCAAAGTGGTCGCGATTGCGGACATCGACACGCGCAAGCTGACGCGCATCCTGCGCGAGAAGGGATCCCTCGCGGGCTGCATCATGACCGGCGAAAAAGCCGACGCAAACGCGGCCGTGCATGCGGCGCGCAAATTTCCGGGGCTGAAAGGGATGGACCTCGCAAAGGTCGTCTCCACCAAGCGCGCCTATCAGTGGAACGAGGGGACGAACTGGGCCCTGGAGGCCGGGGTCAAAATGCGTCCGGGCCAGCGCGTGCATGTCGTCGCCTACGACTTCGGGATCAAGCGCAATATCCTGCGCTGCCTCGCCGATCACGGCTGCCGCGTGACCGTCGTACCTGCACAGACCCCTGCCGAGAAGGTCCTCGCGCTGAATCCCGAAGGCGTGTTTCTCTCGAACGGCCCTGGAGATCCTGAGCCGTGCACGTACGCCATCGATGCAATAAAAAATTTGCTGGAGACCGACATCCCGATCTTCGGGATCTGTCTCGGACATCAGCTGCTCGGCCTCGCAAGCGGCGCCAAGACCATGAAGATGAAATTTGGCCATCATGGCGCGAACCATCCTGTGCTCGATCTCGACGCTGGCCGTGTGTTGATCTCGAGCCAGAACCACGGCTTTGCGGTCGACGAATCGACGCTCGGGCCCAACGTCAAAGCGACGCACCGATCGCTGTTCGATGGATCGCTGCAGGGCATCGAGCGCACGGATCACCCGGCGTTTAGCTTCCAGGGTCATCCGGAAGCGAGCCCCGGCCCTAGCGACGTGCGGCCGCTGTTTGGACGCTTCGTCGAGATGATTCGCGAGCGACTTACCGCGCAAATGCAGGCGAAAGAGGGCGGCCGACGCGCCGCGGAAGGCTGACCTAAATCCGACATGCCCAAGCGAACCGACATTCAGAGCATCCTGATCATCGGCGCCGGTCCGATCGTCATCGGCCAGGCGTGCGAATTCGATTATTCGGGCGCGCAGGCCTGCAAGGCCCTCAAGGAGGAAGGCTATCGCGTGATCCTCGTGAACTCGAATCCCGCGACGATCATGACGGATCCGGAAACCGCCGATGCGGTGTACATCGAGCCGGTGCACTGGCGCACGGTCGAACGCGTCATCGCGAAGGAACGTCCCGACGCCTTGTTGCCGACAATGGGCGGACAGACCGCGCTCAATTGCGCGCTCGACCTTGTGCGCGAGGGTGTGCTCGAAAAATACGGCGTCGAACTGATCGCCGCCTCGCGCGAAGCGATCGACATGGCGGAAGACCGCGAGCGCTTCCGCAACGCCATGCGCGAGATCGGCCTGGAGTCGCCGCGCTCGCGCATCGCGCACAGCATGGAAGAGGCGTTGGCGGTGCAAGCCGAGATCGGCTTTCCGACTGTTATCCGTCCGTCCTTCACGCTTGGCGGCTCGGGCGGCGGCATCGCATACAACCGCGAAGAGTTCATTGAGATCGTCGAGCGCGGGCTGGACGCATCGCCGACAAGCGAGGTCCTCCTGGAGGAGTCGGTGATCGGCTGGAAAGAGTACGAAATGGAGGTCGTGCGCGATCGCAATGACAACTGCATCATCATCTGCTCCATCGAGAATCTCGATCCCATGGGGGTGCACACCGGCGACTCGATCACAGTGGCGCCTGCGCAGACGCTGACCGACAAGGAGTACCAGCACATGCGCAACGCCTCGATAGCCGTGCTGCGCAAGATCGGCGTCGAGTGCGGCGGATCGAACGTGCAATTCGCGCTCAATCCGCAGGACGGTCGTCTGCTGATCATCGAGATGAATCCGCGCGTATCGCGCTCCTCCGCGCTCGCCTCGAAAGCCACCGGGTTCCCGATCGCGAAGATCGCCGCGAAACTCGCGGTCGGCTATACGCTGGATGAGCTGAAGAACGACATAACGGGCGGGGCCACGCCGGCGTCTTTCGAGCCGACGATCGATTACGTAGTGACGAAGATTCCTCGCTTCACGTTCGAGAAATTTCCGGGCGCGAACGATCGTCTGACGACGCAGATGAAGTCCGTGGGCGAGGCGATGGCGATCGGGCGGACATTTCAGGAGTCTCTGCAGAAGGCCTTGCGCAGTTTGGAAGTCGGCATAGACGGTCTCGACCCGATGTTGCCGACGCCGCTCGTCGAGGACGAGCAGCATCGCCTGCGCGAAGAGCTGCGCATGCCTGGGCCGCATCGGCTGCGGTACGTCGCCGATGCGTTTCGCGCCGGGTTCACGTTTGCCGAAGTGCATGAGCTGAGCCGGATAGATCCGTGGTTCCTCCGTCAAATTCAGGATCTCATCACAGAGGAGGAGGCGGTCCGTGCACAGGGGCTCGAAGTCTTCGACCGCGACCGCGTACGCGCACTGAAGAGGAAGGGATTCTCCGATCGACGTCTCGCCGCGTTGCTCTGCGTCGATGAAGCGAGCGTGCGCCGACGGCGTCTCACGATGGGCGTGCGGCCGGTCTACAAGCGCGTCGATACCTGCGCCGCCGAGTTCGCGACCTCAACGGCGTACATGTACTCGAGCTATGAAGAGGAGTGCGAGGCTGCACCGACCGACCGCAAGAAGATCATGATTCTTGGCGGGGGGCCGAACCGGATCGGGCAGGGCATCGAGTTCGATTACTGCTGCGTGCATGCGTCGCTCGCGCTGCGTGAGGCCGGGTACGAAACCATCATGGTGAACTGCAATCCGGAAACCGTATCGACCGATTACGACACGTCCGACCGCCTGTATTTCGAGCCGCTGACGTTTGAAGACGTGATGGAGATCATCGAGAGGGAGCAGCCTGCCGGGGTCATCGTCCAGTACGGCGGTCAGACTCCGCTCAAGCTGTGCCGCGCGCTGGAAGCGGCGGGCGCGCCGATCATCGGAACGAGCCCGGAGTCGATCGACATCGCCGAGGATCGTGAACGCTTTCAGCAGCTGGTCCAGAAGCTTGGACTCAAGCAGCCGCCGAATTGTACTGCGCGGACCGAAGAGCAGGCGTTGACGATGGCGCGCACAGTCGGCTTCCCCCTGGTCGTGCGTCCTTCTTATGTGCTCGGCGGTCGGGCTATGGAGGTCGTCTTCAATGAAGACGATCTGAGGGGCTACATGACCGACGCCGTGAAAGTGTCGAACGACAGCCCGGTGCTGCTCGACCGTTTTCTTGATTTGGCGATAGAGGTCGACGTTGACGCGGTCTGCGACGGCGAAGAGGTGTTCATCGGCGGGATCATGGAGCACGTCGAGCAGGCGGGCGTGCATTCGGGCGATTCGGGTTGCTCGCTGCCGCCGAACAGCCTAAGCGCCGAGATGCAGGCGGATCTCAAGGAACAGACGCGCAAGCTGGCGCGCGCCTTGAACGTCGTCGGGCTCATGAACATCCAGTTCGCGATTCAGAGCGGCGTTATCTACATCCTCGAGGTCAACCCGCGCGCCTCGCGCACTGTGCCGTTCGTTTCCAAGGCGACGGGTGTGCCCCTCGCCAAAATCGCCGCGCGAATCATGGCGGGCGCCAAACTGAAAGATCTGGGGATCGTGGAGCGGACTCCGCAGTTTTTTGCGGTGAAGGAGTCTGTCTTCCCGTTCGCAAAGTTCCCCGAAGCCGACCCCATTCTGGGCCCGGAGATGAAGTCGACGGGCGAAGTGATGGGCACCGGCCGGTCCTTCGGCGAGGCTTACGCCAAGGCCCAGCTGGCCTCTGGCGTGACGCTGCCCACGCGGGGGGTATGTCTCATCAGCGTGCGCGACCGCGACAAACCGGCGGCGGTGACGCTCGCTCGTCGACTGGTTGCGCAAGGGTTCGAGATCGTCGCGACCGCCGGCACGGCCAAAGCGATCGCCGATGCGGGCATTGCGTGTCGCAGCGCCAATAAGGTGCGCGAGGGTCGCCCGCACATTGTGGATATGATCAAAAACGATGAGATCTCGCTCATCGTCAACACAACGGAAGGCAAGCAGGCGATCTTCGAGTCGCGGTCCATCCGTCGCGAAGCGGTGCACAAACGCATCACCTACTACACCACCGTCAACGCGGGTATTGCGACCTGCGATGCGATTGCCCACATGAACGAGGTCGATGTGAATCGTCTGCAGGATCTGCACAAGGAAGTTGCATCATGAAACGGATGCCGCTCACCCTGAAGGGCGCTGAGCGCCTGCGGGCCGAACTGAAGCGCTTAAAAGCAGAAGATCGCCCGCGCATCATCCAGGCGATCGCGGAAGCGCGCAGCCACGGAGATTTGAGCGAGAACGCGGAATACCACGCAGCGCGCGAGCAGCAGAGCTTTATCGAGGGCCGAATCAAGGACGTTGAAGCGCACTTGTCCAACTCCGAGATCATTGACGTCTCGCGGCTGGCTGCGAACGCCAAAGTCGTGTTCGGCGCGACGATCGATCTGGAGGATCAGGACGACGGCGTCAAGGTCGTCTACCAGATCGTCGGAGACGCCGAGGCGGACATCAAACGCGGGCTGATCTCTGTGTCTTCCCCGATCGCTCGCGCGCTCGTCGGGAAGTCAGAAGGGGACATTGTCGATGTCATCGCCCCGAACGGAACGCGTTCGTACGAGATCATCTGCGTGAGGTACGTCTGATCACTCATCCTGCGCTGCGAGCGGCCGGTCCCTGCTGATCAGTCGCTCGGCAGAATGATGCGCGGCCGCTCCTTGTGCGGCCTGTAAAACACCCCGATGTTGCCGATGCGCTGCACGAGCGCGCTGCCGGTCCGCTCGGCCAGGCTGCTGAGAATCGCATCGCGCTCGGTACGATCGCCGACGCGCGCACGGACTTTGACCAGTTCGTGCGCGGTCAGCGCAATCTCGAGCTCATTCGCTACGCCTTGGGAAAGCCCTGCAGCGCCAACGAGGACGATCGGATCGCGCCCGTGGGCGAGTCCGCGCAGGTGTTTTTTCTGTTTTTCGTTCAAATTGAGAGCCATGGCTAAACGTACCAAATCGAGCCGCCGCTGGCTCGCGGAGCACGAAAGTGATGTGTTCGTAAAGCGCGCACGAGAAGCCGGCTACCGATCGCGCGCAGTTTTCAAACTGGAGGACATCCAACGCACTGAACGTCTGATTCGCCCCGAAATGACTATCGTCGATCTGGGGGCTGCGCCGGGAGGCTGGAGCCAGTACGCCGCCCGACTGTTGCAGGGAAGGGGGCGTATTATTGCACTGGACGTGCTGCCCATGGACGAAATCCCGGGCGTGGAGTTCATCCAGGGCGATTTTTCCAGCGATGAGATTCTGCAGCAGCTGCTGGCGAAACTGGATGTAGAGCGGCCGCAGCTCGTACTGTCCGATATGGCCCCGAATACGACTGGGATTGCCGACGTCGACCACGACCGTTCGATGTATCTGGTTGAACTTGCACTCGATTTCGCTAAAAAGACGCTTGCGCCGAACGGCGATTTCCTGGTGAAGGTCTTTCAAGGGCGTCACTTTCAACCCTTTATGCGCGATCTACGCGCCGCCTTCGCGACCGTCAAAGTCAAAAAGCCGCCGGCCTCAAGACAGCGCAGCCCGGAACTTTATCTTTTGGGGCGCCGCTTTAAATCGTGACGTTCGCAGCCATTTCAGCTAAACGCGGCGGGTCGGTACGGGCTCTCCGTCGCCAGGAGCGGGGTATCGGTTATGGCCTTGGCCGACCCTGATGTAGTAGTGTCGATCGTAACGCGTACGTTCACCCATCGGCCCGGTCATCCATCCCCTCAGGTTAGGCCCTCACCGCCGGGTTCTCGAGGAAGCTCACTTTGAATGATCTAGCCAAGAACATCGTCCTCTGGATCGTCATCGCCGTGGTCGTCGCCACCGTCGTCAGTAATTTCAGCGCGCGGACCGGGGCGGTGCAGGAAATTCCATATTCGACGTTTCTCGAGCAGGTAAAGGACGGCGGCATCACCGAAGTCACTTTCAAAGGGAACGTTTTGAAAGGCGTGCGCGCCAACGGCGAGCAATTCACTGTCTTCAACCCGGAGACGGAGAACTCCGAACTGATCGGCACGCTCATCGAGCACAATGTGAAGTTCGGCGCGGCGCCGCCGGAGCGGCAGTCGTTCCTGATGCAGCTCTTCATTTCCTCCTTCCCGATCTTGCTGCTCATCGCGGTCTGGGTCTACTTCATGCGCCAGATGCAGGGCGGCGCGGGCGGCCGAGGCGCCATGTCGTTCGGCAAGAGCCGCGCACGGCTGCTCGGCGAGGATCAAGTGCAGGTCACTTTCGCCGATGTGGCTGGCGTTGATGAAGCCAAGGAAGAGGTGGTGGAGATC
>DATAFY010000478.1:0-3120 GCA_036257205.1 Steroidobacter sp.
CAAATCCGCGGACGTCCGAGAACCGCTGAGCAAGGCGGCGGCCTGCGCGTGCGCATCCGCTGAGGTGCGTGCAGGTGAGCGTGGTCCAACCGCAACCGATGTTATCACTGGACGTCGGGGCCAATGGCCGCTGAGCAACGCTGCCGCACGCGCGTGAGCGTCCATTGCTGATGATGGAGCTGTCGGTCGATGCCGGTACTCATCCACGCTCAACGTTTGCGCGCTTTGTGGGCGACTGAGCAATGCGGCCGCCCGAGCGTGCGCATCGGGTGGACCCGAGGGCGCGGAACTCCGCGCATCGGCTACTGCTGCGGACATCACAAGGATCGCGGGCAGCAGAAGTAAGCTTCGTTTCATGGCTCGGTCCCCTCTCGAAACTGGCTCTGGTAAGCGCTAGTCGCAGGGACTCTATTGGCGCCGCGCGCCGCGCGCTTTCGAAATCCTCAGTCCGGCGCATCGGTTCAGTTATGTGGATATGCAAACAAAATGGAGTCCCGTCGCCGCGTTACAGCGCTACGCTATTCCTCCATGCCGCGTGCACATCGGGCGCGCGTCGAGCTCGGTGACTTATGGAACCGCAGATTCAATTGGTCAGCGCTGAACTTTTTTCCTTTCAGCCTAACGGCGCCGGCGCAAACCAGATCTGCGCGCTGCTTAGCGTATGGCGGCGACACAGGGCTTCGATGCTCGGGATCACTGATGGCGTGGCTCGGCGTTCGGTGAAGAGCAACGTCGACTTCATGGATTCGCAACCGGACGATTTTGGGCGAGCGCTCGTAGCGAAGGCGAGAAAGTACCTGAGCGGTCGCCTCGACCAGAAAGTCAGACTCCCTGAGATTGCCGTGGCCATGGGCGTCTCATCCACGCGGCTCGCGCAGACGTTCCGGATCGTTGAGGGCGTATCTCTTTATCGGTATGCGTTGCGATTGCGACTGATGCGCGCGCTCGAAATGCTGCCGCAGTACGATGACCTGTCGAGGCTCGCGCTCGATGCTGGCTTCTCAAATCACAGCCACTTCACGACCGCGTTTCGGCAGTCATTCGGTTATGCGCCGGCGGTGGTTCGTTCACAAATGAGAGTTCGTCTGGGAGACGCGCATTGAAGCGTTCGTCGTTCCCTTTCCGGACAGAAGCGAACGTTCCCTTCGTATCCTGCGATCCTGACTAGTCGTGAGGGGTATCGAGCACCGGCTCGGAAGGAAGCGGCCGTGGCAGCAGTCTTGGCTGGGCCAGAATGCTCGAAGACATCTGGCGGTGAATTTTCCATTCGCCCCTCACACGCTTCCAGATTTCCAGTGACTGGCCGCGGCTCGCCACGTCGCTGTTCGGCAGCTTGTGAGCGAGGGCGGCTATTCTCCATGCGATATCGCCGGCTATCACGGCCTCCTTGGTTGCAGTCGTGACCTGACCTCTGGCTGCAGACAAGGCCTGCTGCCAGGCGTGGCGCGCCGCCTCCCGGCCGCTGACCGGAGCGACGCTCGGATCCAGCAGGACGACATCTTCCGTCGTGAGCGCCGCGAGGGCGTCGTCGTCGCGCGCGTTGAAGGCCTTGATCCAGGCCTGCGCGGCGCCTTCAAGCGCGGCGCGATCGGCCGCCTCATCTGCAAGGGCCAGCGGCGAAATGCCGAGCAGGAGTCCCAGCGCCGGCGCAATCAAACCGCGAATGTCGATGTTCATGGCTCGCTCCGTGATCACTGCGGGGACATTCCTCATTTCCACGGCCGAAATGAGGAACGGCGAAATGAGGAATGTCCCCTTTCAGTCTTAGCAACGTCTGATCCGCCAAAAAAGGTCTCGCAATCGGGGTCCCCGCGAAATCGCTCCACCGACACGAGAGACTACGCAACCGTCGGCGCGATTTCGTGGGGCGTAAAAAAGGCCCGCATCGCAACCGATGCGGGCCTGGATCAGAAACGGCTGACGTCCTTCTATCTCTATTCGTTCTTCTTACTTCTTCGAAACCGAATTGACTGCAGCTTCAGCGTTGATGAAGCCGAAGCCATCGAGTTGGCTGTAGCCTCTGCCGATCGCGTTGAAGAACTCACCCTGGAAGGTAACGCCGCCTTCATACGCGCCGAAGAAGCTGGCGCCGCCCGGGACGAACTGGCCCGATGGAATCAGGACGCCGCCGCCGAGCAAGTCAGCGGAGTTGCCGCCCGCGGCGCCGGTCACCGGACCCGCTCCATCGGCCTCATCGCGATCCACACCGAAGGAGAGCACGTCGCCGCTGCTGAACGCGCCCGCCAGGAAGCTGAGACTGAGCTGCTTCCATTGGCCCGCGACTCCCGGCGCGTCTGCCGGCAGCGTGAAGACGTTCGTCACGTCTGTAGTACTGAGACCGAGGGTGCGACCCACCACGAACGGCTGGCCCACCGTCGGCCGCTCGTCAAACACGATCCCGCTCGGCGTCTGGGTGGGGTCGCCGCCGCTTCCATTGACGGAGAGGCTCTGCAGGCGCCGGATGCCGAATTGCGTCAAGGTGAACACATTCGGATCAAACTGGCTGATCGCATTCTGATCAGCCGTTGCACTGATCGCGAGCAGATTCCCCGCGGACAAGGCGAACCCCGCCGAGAAGAAAGGATCGAGGTCGTGGCGGAACGCGCTGTTCTGAAGAATCTTTCGCAGCTTGGTCGGCCTGACCGAGCCCGGGCCCCCGGCCGCGTCGAGCACCAAAGCCGCGATGGCGGCTGCATGCGGCGCCGCCGCACTGGTGCCGAAGAAATTCGGGAACGTGTCGGGATCGACCGACGAATCGTTGACGAAGAAGGTCGTGTTGGCGCCGTCCATCGCCGCCATGTCCGGCTTCTGCCGGATCTCCGGATTCTTCAAGCGCTGGTTGTTCGTGTCGAAGTAGATCGTGGACGGTCCCGGCGACGTGAAGGCCTCGGGCACGAACGGCGCGAAGAATGCGTAGGCCGCGACGCCGCTGGCGCCTGCCGCCGAGTTGTGACCGTACGTCACGGGATCAAGGTAACTGAAGTGCTCCTGCGGATTCACGCCGCTGAATCCGACATACCGAATCCGGTCCGCGACGTTCCGATTCTTGCTGGGCGTGTTGGCCCGCGCAATGACCATTTCGAGGGTCGCGCCGGGGAGCTGGACGAACTCGAGCGGGCG
>DATAFY010000501.1:0-2929 GCA_036257205.1 Steroidobacter sp.
AAAGATTCCCTGCAGACGCGCTACGATGACCGCCTGGCGCATATCTTCCAGGCCGTAGCGGCCGTCGTATTCGTCCATGTCGTTCGGCTTGCCATCCGAGAGGACCAGCAGCAGGCGATGGCGCGCAGGCTCGCGCATCAACGCAGCCGAAGCGTGTCGGATGGCCGCGCCGGCGCGGGTGTAGCGCTCAGGCTCTAGTCCCGCAATGCGTAGCGCAATCTCGTGTTCGCAACGTTCGTCGAACCGTTTCATCGACCGGATGGTCACGTGAGCCGATCCTTCGCCTGAGAAAGCTAGCACGCTGTAGGGCTCGCCGAGACTTTCGAGCGCGAGGCAGACAAGCAGCAGCGCTTCACGTTCGACGTCGATCACTCGTCGGTGACTGGACGCCCAGCCGTCGGTGGAGCCGCTGACGTCGATCAATAAAAGCACGGCCATTTCACGCTGCGCCATGCGTGTGCTTTGATACAGCCCGGGGCGCAGCGCGGCGCCTGCGCGAGCGTCCGCGAAGGCGCCAATGCAGGCGTCGAGATCCGGCTCCTCTCCATCCGCCTGCTGTCTCAAGCGCACGCGCTGAGCGCGCAAGGATTCGAATTGACGACGCACGTCGCTCAGCATCGCGCGGTGCGCATCGAGCGTACGCAGCACCCACTCATGCGCACCATGCGGCGCATCCAGCAGATGGACGGCCGCACCTGGCTCGCGATAGGCGCCTGTGCGCCAGTCCCACTCCGGATAGGTGAGCGCCGCAGATGAACTCGAATACCGCGGCTTGCCGCGCGCGTTCGCTGTCGGCGGATCATCGGAAATCATGACTTCCTTGGGTGCGCCCGCCGTCGCGATCAGGCGCGCCTCAGCGAGTTCGGAGAGAGAATCTGCGAAATCCTCTGCGGCTGTGGACTCGTCCTGGTCGGCGGGGCGCTGAAGACCGAATGGATCCTCGGCGTGCTCATGCGGCTGCGCGGTTTGCACCATCCAGGCGCCCTGACTTGAACGCTCATCGCGTTCATCGGGGTCGCGAACGCGCGGTCGTCGCACAAGGCGGGCGCTGCGCGCCGTCCGGTGCGTTTCTTCTGCATCCCCATTTTCGCAGACGCTTGTCGCCGACGCGCGCGGGGGCGCCCTCAGCTCTCCGATCCACGCGTCGCGAAAGAGCAAGCCCCCCTCGGCGGCCACGGCGGGGGCCGATGAGAATCGCCGCGCCAAGTCCCGCGCGTGGTGCAACGACTGTTCGGCAGGCGCGCGCGGTCCCGTAGCCGCCGCGGGCGGAGCCATGATCGTGCGAACCCAGTGTTCTAGCGTTCGCCGTGCTGCTGGAAAGTCATCAAGATGCGGGCGCGCAGCAAGCGCTCGGCTTCGGTGTTCGCTCAACAGGCTAGCCAGACCGCCGAACCGATGCGCGAGGTCCGCATCCGCTGCATCGGCTTCGAGTACTTCATAGATGGCGGCTTCGAGCGGCGTCTTGAAGCGATGCAGCAGGCGCGGCGCGCCGCGGAACGCGCGCTGTGCTTGCTGCAGCGCCATTGCGCGCAAACTTACGGCCGCGTCATCTGCATCCATCTCAGCGCAAGGTTCGGGCAGCCAGAGCGTCGCGCCGTCGGTCGCGGGCACAGCGACGCGCGCGGCCGGCTGTTCGTCCCGACGGAAGAGTCGACGCACAAAGGGCGTGGGAGGAGGCGCTTGCGCGAGCCGCAGCGCATAGCTTTTGCCGAACGCCGCGGCGATCAGAAGGTCTAGACGCCGCAGCAGCGCCGGGAGATCGAGCGGTGCACTTCCCCTGCGCGCGCGGTGACGTCGCCACAGTTCCTGTGCGAACACAGTTGCGTGTCGCGCGGCGTCGGTTAGAACGTCTTCGGCTTCGGGCATCTTGGTTGGCGATTCTGCGATGAGCGACTAGCGGACAGCGGCAAGCGGAGCCAACAGGAGCACTGGGAGCCGCTCGCCGTAGTCGCTATCGGCACTCGTGCAATTCACACGAAAGTGGCGTCGACCAGGTCCCGCATCGCGCCGATGAGCGCTGCTTCGTCGGAGAGCGGGGCGACGAGGCCGGCGTAGCAGGCGTTTCGAATCGGCACGCCGCTTGCGGCGAGCCGTCCCGCCGCGATCAACAGCCGCGTGCTGGGAACCTCTGCGAGGCCGCGATCGCGCAGGGCGCGAAGGCGCTCACCCAACGTTACCAGCCCGTGAGCCATGCCGCGATCGAGACCGCTTTCATGCGCGACGATCGCGATCTCCTGTTCAAGCGGCGGAAAATCGAATTCGAGCGCGACGAACCGTTGCCTCGTACTCGGCTTGAGGTCCTTCAGCATGCGCTGATAGCCCGGATTGTAGGAGATGACCAGCTGGAACTCGGGCGGCGCCGCAAGCCGCTCGCCGGTTTTGTCGATGTGGAGCGTGCGACGGTGATCGGTGAGCGAGTGCAGCACGACGACAGTATCCTGCCGCGCTTCGACGACTTCATCCAAATAACAAATGGAGCCTCCTCGCGCGGCGCGCGTGAGCGGACCGTCCTGCCAGAATGTGCCATCGTGGCGGATAAGGTATCGGCCGACCAGATCGTTGGCGGTAAGATCGTCGTGGCACGAGATGGTGATCAACTCGCGACCGAGCTTCCAGGCCATGTACTCCACGAACCGCGTCTTGCCGCAACCTGTCGGCCCCTTCAGCATGACGGCGAGCTGCTGGGTGTGGCACTGCTCGAAGATGCGCACTTCCTCGCCGGTCGCAATGTAATAGGGCGCTCCGGAAGGGGGCGCAGGCGCGTGTGAGAGCGCGCGTTCGCTTCTCATATCGTGGCCCGCACAGTACCGGCGGGTTCGTGTGGAATCGCCGGTTCTTCGAAAACCTCCAAGCGCGGCCGTGTGCGGAAGAAGTCCCAGATGAACAACCCGGCGCCGATCGTGAACAGTCCTGCGGTGGCGACGAGCAT
>DATAFY010000504.1:0-6135 GCA_036257205.1 Steroidobacter sp.
CCGCGGGAGCCCCTGCCTAAGCGGCGCATCGAACAAGAGGAGGAGATTGTTGCGCTAGAGCCTGCGAAGCCCGCCGCGGCGAGCTGCGATGGCGACGTGCTCGAACTCTTCGAATCCAGCCTGAGCGCAGCCGAAATGCACCCGGTCCCGGAAGCTGCTGCGCCGGAGGAGGACATGGCCGAGTTGCTCGCTCCAGACATGCTGAAAACCGAGGCGGTTGTACAAAAGCCCACAGCGCTGCAGCCGATGAAGCCCAGGCACACCCCGCAAGAATCGCCCACCGCTCGGTTGGACGCTGCGGCCCGGATGCGCGCTGCAGCGCGTGAGGAGCTCAAACGCGCCGCGGCGGCAATGTCGGCGCCGCTCATGAGGCCGCACCCGCCTCACAAGTCCCCCGATGAGCGAAGCCTGCAGGAACTTGGGGGCGATGAGCTGCTGAACTCCGGTTAGCGCTGCCGGGGGCTCGCCTTTTCAGGCCCGGCATTTAGGCGCCTTCGCTTTCGCTGCGATCTCCTCAGCGGCTTCCTTGAGAATCCGCTTTGCCCCCGCAATAGGCTCAGGACAAGGTTGTTCGCGAGCTCTACGCATCACACGCGGGTTGAACTATCACCTAAGCTCTCGCCGAGCTGTCTCTCTTTTGGCTGACCGGGAGCCGCTGATCCTGCTTCCATGCGTCACAACCACCATGAACACCGGTTCCCCGACGGGCTTGCTCTGGCCCACGCGCTGGCGGGCGAAATCGCGGTCGATCTGAACGAGGCGATTGCGGCCCGGGGCGCGGCAAGCCTCGTCGTCTCCGGCGGGCGCACGCCCAAACGTTTGTACGAACAGCTGCGCACGGAGAGGCTGGAGTGGGCCAAACTCTGGGTGACGTTGGCGGACGAGCGCTGGGTGGAGACGACGTCCGAATTCAGCAATGAACGACTCGTGCGCGAGACCCTGCTTACGGGCCCCGCCGCCACCGCTCGTTTCGTTGGATTGAAAAACCCCGCGCCGACGCCGGAGGCAGGAGCGCAATGGGCTACTCGCGCGTTGACCCGAGCGCCCCGGCCTTTCGACCTCATCGTGCTCGGGATGGGCCAGGATGGGCACACCGCCTCACTATTTCCGGGTTCGCTCGCTCTCTCTCGCGCGCTCGACCCCTTGGCCGCGCCTGCGTGCGTCGCCGTGAATGCGCTCGTCGCTCCGCACGCGCGGATGAGTCTGAATCTCGCGGCGATATTGGACGCGCGGCGTATCATCCTGCACATCGAAGGGGAGGCGAAGTGGCGGGTGTATTTACGAGCACGTGGGCCCGGCGCGGCTGCTGAACTGCCGATTCGCGCCGTGCTGCACCAGAAGGAGACGCCGGTCGATGTCTTCTGGGCCCCATGAAACGCCGCGATTAATCGCCGACATCGGCGGGACGAACGCACGATTCGCCCTGCTTGAATCGGGTTCGCCGCGTGATGAACTCGTGCTGGCTTGCGCGGCCTACCCCGATCTGCACACCGCCATCGAGCATTATCTGGAGGCTGTGGGCGCGCTTGCAGGTCCACGCCGGCCGCTGGAGGCGGCGCTCGCCATCGCGGGTCCGATCACGGGCGACGTCGTGCGCATGACCAATCACGCCTGGCGGTTTTCGGCCGCTCACACGCGGCAGCGTCTGGGTCTACGCCGCTTGATCATTCTGAATGACTTCACCGCCCTTGCGATGGCCGTGCGTCATTTGCCGAAACATGAGATCGCCGCAATTGGGCAGGGTCGTCCAGCGCCGGGCTCTCCGATAGCCGTGATCGGACCCGGTACCGGACTCGGCGTCTCGGGGCTGATTCCCGCCGGGACCCACTGGATTCCGCTGCAGGGAGAGGGCGGCCACGTCACTTTGTCGGTGATGAACGAGCGCGAGATGGCGGTTTTTCGGCAGCTCCATCAGCGCTTCTCGCACGTCTCGGCCGAGCGGGTATTGTCCGGGCCTGGGCTCGTGAATTTATATGCAGCCTTATGTGCGATCGAGGGCGTCGTTGCGCAGGTGCTGAGTCCGCCCGATGTGACGCGCCGCGCGCAAGAAGGCTCCTGCCGCATCTGCATCGAGGCGCTGAACATTTTTTGCGCTTTGCTGGGTACGATGACGGGAAATCTTGTGCTGACGTTGGGAGCGTTCGGCGGCGCTTACATCGGCGGAGGCATCGTGCCCGAACTTGGGTCGTTCTTCGTGAACTCTGCGTTCCGGGCCCGCTTCGAAGACAAAGGACGCTACGCCCACTATCTAGCAGAGGTTCCGACCTACGTCATCCACTCTGCGCTGCCTGCGTTCATCGGCCTCGCGCACGCCTTCGAGGAGCCCGGTCCGCGACTCGAGGCGCAGTAGCTCGCCGGAGCGGTTGCGGCGCCCGCAGGCTGCGGTCACAAGCGTACTTGGCTGCTCACTTCGAGCATTCTGTGGCTCGGCACGCCGTAGTGAATCGCCGCGAGCTGGCTATTGCGGCCCATCACAGCGAACAGACGTTTGCGCCACAGCGGCATGCCGGATCCGGTCGTGAAGACCGGGTTTTCCCTGCCCACGAAGTAGAGGGTTCGGTCAGGCTCGTAGGCGACCCCTTTTTCTTCGGCGGCGCGCAGCGCGGTGACTACGTTCGGCGCTTCCATGAAGCCGTAACGAGCGAAGACGCGCCACAGCCCTGGAGCGAGTTCCTGAACTTCGATCCTGTCTGGGTGAAGCACGAACGGAACCTCGGGGCGCACGAACGTGAGCAGCACGTTACGTTCGTGCAACACACGATTAAAGCGCAGGTTGTTCAACAGGGCGCGCGGCATTCCGCCGGCTTCGCTGGCCAGGTACACGGCCGTGCCTTCGACCTTCAGGGGAGGATGCTTCTGCAGCAGTTCGAGAAATTCGCGGACCGGCATCTGTTCCTTGGCGATTTGCCAGTTGAGGGCGCGCCTGCCTTCCTGCCACGTGCTCATCAAGACGTACACGACGATCGCTGCGGCGATCGGCAGCCATCCGCCGTTGGAGAGCTTGAGCAGGTTGGATAAAAAGAAAGCGCAATCGATAAGGACGAGTAATCCAAGCACGCCCGTGACGAACTTCCAGCCGGTCTGCCCGCGAATGTAGAGCAGCATGAGCACCATCACGCCGTCCAGCAGCATGGCGCTCGAGATTGCAATGCCGTACGCGCCGGCAAGCTCCGAGGATGACCGAAATGAGAGCACGACCAGCATGGTGCCGGCGAACAGCAGCCAATTGACGCTTGGTACATAGATCTGGCCGATCTCGGTAACAGACGAGTGCTGCACTCGCAGCCGCGGCAAATAGCCCAGATTGAGCGCCTGTCTGGCCACTGAGAACACGCCTGAGATCACTGCCTGAGAAGCTATCACCGTGGCTGCGGCTGCGAGCACGATGAGCAGGGGCAGCAACCAGCTCGGTGCAAGCAGATAAAAAGGATTGGTGATCGCCTCGGGATTCTGCAGCAGCAGGGCGCCTTGCCCGAAATAGTTCAGCATCAGCGCAGGCAGCACGATCGTGAACCAGCCGCGCCGAATGGGTCCTCGCCCGAAATGGCCCATGTCGGCATAGAGCGCCTCGCCTCCGGTCACTGCAAGGAAGACCGATGACAACACCACGAACGCAGCGGTCCCGTTGTGAGCGAAAAACGTGATCGCATGCATTGGGTTCATCGCGAGCAGCACTTCCGGCGAGTCGGCGAGCGAGTTCAGCCCAAGCGCGGCAAGCGTGATGAACCAGACGAGAGTAATGGGGCCGAACAGTCGGCCCATGGCTCCGGTACCGCGTTTTTGTGCGAAGAACAGCGCGGTCAGGATGATGACGGCGCCAGGCAAGACAAAGCGCTCCAGCTGCGGCGCGGCCACGCTCAGGCCTTCCATGGCGCTCAGAACCGACATGGCCGGTGTGATAAAGCCGTCCCCGAAGAAGAGCGCTGCGCCGAACAAACCGAGGGCGGTCACGGGCGCCCACAGCCGCCAGTCCCGGCTCGAGCCGGATAGCAACGTGCTCAGTGCGAGTACGCCTCCTTCACCACGATTGTCCGCGCGCAGGACAATGCCGACGTACTTGATTGAAATGACCAGCAACAGCGACCAAAGAATGAGCGAGAGCACTCCGAGCACGTTGCCCTCGGTCATCGCGATGCCGTGCTCCGGATTGAAGCACTCGCGCAGCGCGTATAGCGGACTGGTCCCGATGTCGCCGAACACGACGCCGAGCGCCGACAAGATGAGCTTGCGTCCGCTGGCAGTCTCAGCGGCGGCTGCGGAGTTGGCGGTGATCACTCGGCGACTGACGCCAGCCAGCGTGCGACGCCGGCGCCGACGGCAGCGCCGAACACCGTAGTAAGTAGCGACTGTATGAAGTGCGTATCCAAACGACCGAGGGTCTGCGCGCTTTCGAGGAGGGGTTCGCCCATATCGCTCGCAACGAAATAACTGGTGAGTGCAAACGCAAGAACGATTCCGCCGATTACGCCAGGAATGACGAAGGCCAACGTCCGCCGCCAATTGCGCGATAGCGCGCTCAGGCTGTCGCGCCACTCTTGCTCGGCTCGCTCCCGGGCCGCCGCGCGCTGCGCCTCGTCTATGACGTCGACTCGAGCAAACAAACGCGCTTCGAATGCTTCAGTGAGCGCGATCGGCTTGGCGGTGGACTGCAAGGCGGCGTCGAGTTCCTGGAACTCGGCAAGCTGCGCACGGCATTGCTCACAGTCGGCGAGATGCGCCTCCACGGCTGCGCGCTCCGCCGCTTCCTCATTCCCGTCGAGCCAATCCTGGAGCCGGTCGCTCCAGAGAAGGGCGTGTTCCAGGTTGTAGCTCATGGCATTTCTTCGGCGCCGCGCTCAGGCCGTCGCCTGGGCCTCGCGCGTCAGCTCGATCAGCCGCTTGCGAGCCCGGTGCAACAGCGCTTTCACCGTGCCCAGAGGCAGGCCAAGACTCGCGGCGGTTTGTTCGTACGATTTGTCTTCCATATAAAAGAGAACGACAGCCTGACGATAACGTTCCGGCAGCTGGTCGAGCACCTGCGCGACGCTCACTGTAGCGGAATCATCGGCCTCCGGGGCGGCCAACGACGCGACATCCGGATGGTACTCATCATCGTCCAGATCAAGGGAGACCTGCGGCCGGCGTTTACGCAGCTCAGAGAGGCATGCGTTTCTCGAGATGGCGTAAAGCCACGTCGAGACCTGTGACTGTCCAGCGAATCCTGGCAGAGCGCGCCACACTCTCAAAAAAATGTCCTGAGTTAGGTCTTCTGCCACGCTTCGATCTCGCAACATGCTGAAAGTTAAGCGAAATACCTTATCCCGATAACGGGGGACCAGGAGCGCGAACGCCTCGCGATACTGCCGGTCTTGCAAAAGCCTATGGATATCTGCGTCGACCCGAGGAGTGGGCGGGGGCGTAGTTGCCATTGGGACGTCGGCGCGCCAGAAAAGGTTGCGGGTTGTTGTCGCGGCAAACTGTAACAAGTCGGCCG
This sequence comes from Steroidobacter sp., assembly GCA_036257205.1. Taxonomy (GTDB): domain Bacteria; phylum Pseudomonadota; class Gammaproteobacteria; order Steroidobacterales; family Steroidobacteraceae; genus Steroidobacter. The sequence continues at coordinate 5,474 of DATAFY010000504.1, forward strand.
AATTCTTCGTGGCTCCCGAGCCGCCGTCGGCCGGCCCCCAGCGGCGGTTCGCCGGTCCCATTCACCGGTAGATTCGCAGACAGTGCAACCCTACAGGAACGCGCAGCGTCTGAACTCGCAGCTCGTACACACTTAGCGCACATTCGAGGCCATGCGTTTATGCCGGAAGAACTCATCCCGTTGGCTGCGATCGTATTTTCGCTCTCGATTCCGCTTGTCGCGATCGTTCTCAACTACCGTAAGCGTCGTCGCCTTATGGATCTGCATCACACTGAGCGCATGGCCGCGATTGAGCGCGGTATGGACATACCGCCGCTGCCGATGGAGTTGATCGCGGGCCGAAGCCCGCGGCGTCGCACCTCGTTGTTGCCAGGGTTGGTGTGGTTCTTCGTCGGCATCGCCGTCGCCGGCGGGATGTTGTTGGAGCGAGACGGGCATGTTCCGTGGATGATCGGCCTCGTTCCGCTGGCAATCGGGCTTGCGTATCTAATCTACTATTTCGCGGAAGGACGAAAACTCGAGTCACGAATGCTCGAACACGAGCTAGGCCAGTTCGAACATCGGCGGACCGCAACTCAATCAGGCGCGTCCCTGTAAGTCTCTGGAGACTCGCGAGGTCGTGCATCACCCGCCACGACCGGCCATGGAGTCAGCTGGATCTG
>DATAFY010000515.1:0-2267 GCA_036257205.1 Steroidobacter sp.
GGAAGCAGCGAGCGAGCGGCAGGCACGATCGAGCTAATCGCTATCACGAGTTACGATTCAAACGATCGTGCCGACCAGTCGGCCGATTACGGCGGTCGTCGCCATGGCAAGGGCGCCCCAGAACGCAACGCGTGCTGCGCCTTTGAACGCTGAAGCGCCGCCTGCGTGTGCGGCGAGGCCGCCAAGCCCGAGCAACACAACGAACGTCGTTACGCCCACGACAGGAGTAACGAAGTTGACCGGCGACAGCGTCGCGGTCACGATGGGGATTAGCGCGCCGGCCGCGAAGGATGCCGCAGAGGATAGAGCCGCCTGTCTCGGACGAGCGTGGGAAATCGAGGTGATGCCGAGCTCGTCGCGAGTGTGCGCGCCGAGCGCATCATTGGCGGTCAATTGCTCGGCAACGCGCCGTGCAAGCCCTTCATCCAGACCACGCCTCATGTAGATGCCTGCAAGCTCGGCGAGCTCGCGCTCGGGTTCATGCTCGAGCTCGCGCTTCTCTTTGGCGATATCCGCCTTCTCGCTATCGACCTGAGACTGCACTGACACGTACTCGCCGGCAGCCATCGACAGCGCGCCGGACGCGAGTCCAGCGACGCCCGCCAGAAGAATCTCGGCGTGGGCCGAACCCGCCGCGGCTACCCCGACGACGAGGCTCGCTGTCGAGATGGCTCCGTCGTTCGCGCCCAGAACCGCAGCGCGCAACCAGCCGATTCGATGCGTTCGATGTGTCTCTCTATGTACGGTTCTCATGCTCGGTCGCGCGCAGAGTCTGCTCCTGCGGACGCGCATGGTAGGGCATGCAGACGCCTGATGCCGCACAACTTCCGGGCTTGAGGCTCGCTGCTCCAGGTACTGCTGGTGCTATTTTTTGGCGTATCGGCAGCCCGGATCGCAGCTCGAAGGCAGCGCGCGTGGATGATTTTCCGGTCTGGCGATTTCCTGCTCTCAGTCCATTCAGCCTCTGCAGCTGGGCCCTACCTGCGAACTGCGATCGGATTGCCCTATTCCGCCGCCGCGAATGGATTCGGTTGCGTACCAACGCCCCGCACCGCCCCGAGGCGGCGCGCTCCAATCGTCGATGCCGCTTTATGGCGAATGTCGGGTACGCAGCTGCCGCGTGCCTCAACGCTCGTGCACTTCCCAATGCTCGACCGTTGCAGGCAGGGACAACAGATACTGCGGATCGAAGTCGTAGTATTTGGCGCGCGCGACGTCCTCCCCGGCGAACTCGCGTATCGACTCCATGGAGTCCCACAGACTCAGAGTCATCACCTCCGTCACATCCCCTCGCCCGCGGCTCAACACCCATGCGCCGCGATTGCCCGGAACCTGTTTGTAATCCTTCAGCGCGACCGGCGTCATTCGTTGCAGGTACTCTGCCGCGCGACGCGTAGGCGTTTCGGCGCGCCAGATGCGCATGATCTGAGTCATTGCGGTGCTCCATGTCATATTGAAGGGCGTTACTTTACCGCAATATGAGACGCCCCGAGTTGCGCGCATGCTCGCACATGCGGATAGGCATCAGCGAGGCGGCGGCGATCTACGTGAAGGTGAAGCCAGTTTGTCTGATTGAAACTGCTGTGCATCACTTGCCAAGTCCACCTCTTTCTTGGGCGTCAGGTTCGCGGTGAAGCGCGCGCTCAGCGCCTGGGCGTTGCTCGGCGCGTCCGACTCCGCGTCCGGGCGGCGCCGCGAACGGCGCGTCCTTATTCAAGCTGTGACCGCGAAGGCGACTGACTCCGCCCGTCGAGCCCCGAGCTCAGCAAGCACTGCGCACCGTGCAGCGGACGCGCCATTCGAAGCTATCAAAGCACGTGACTGCGAGGAGCGAGAGCTCGAGCGTCTATCACTTCCCAGGAGCCGGCCCGATTGTACGTATGCACGCCCGCGATCGAACGCAGCATCTGCGGCGCGAGCTGAGCACAGGGTGTTTCTTCGTAGCTATCCTCGCTTATTCTGATCTCGTTGAACCACACCGCGTGGCCGTAGCCGTTCGAGCCATCCTGGCTTGGCCGGATGAGGCGATCGCCTTCACGAATGATCGCGCCCGCGCACCGTGCCCGTCGCACGTCGCTGCAGATACAACCTTCCGGATGCAGCGTCCAGGGTCCCCAGGGCTGCGGAGCCGCGAACAGGAAGGTGAAAGGCGCGTGGCCGCTGACGACCATCGGCGAGAGGAACATGTACCACCGACCCTCGTACGAAAACGGCGAAGGATCAACCGCTCTCAAGTGCAGGAGCGTGCGCTCGAAGACCCACTCATC
>DATAFY010000517.1:0-2011 GCA_036257205.1 Steroidobacter sp.
CGCGAATCGCTCATTGAACAACCTCGAAGGTCGGAAATCCCGCGCCGCCCCATGAGCTAGGCGGCTTGCGCCGCAGCACGCGCGCGCTGCTTCTCTGCATACGCGAGGGCCGCTTCGCGCACCCACGCGCCTTCCTCGTGAGCGCGCCGACGCGTCGCGAGGCGTTCTCGATTGCAGGGACCGTCGCCCTTCAGCACCTGCTGAAACTCGCTCCAGTCGATCGCGCCGAAGCGATAGTGTTGGCTTTGCGCGTCCCAGCGCAGGTCCTGATCGGGTACTTTCAGGCCTAGAAACTCCGCCTGAGGTACGGTGAAGTCGACGAACTTCTGGCGTAATTCGTCGTTCGTGAATCGCTTGATCCGCCAACGCATCGATTGCGCTGTGTGCGTTGAATCGGCGTCCGGCGGACCGAACATCATGAGCGAGGGCTGCCACCAGCGATTGAGCGCGTCCTGCGCCATACGCTGCTGTTCGCGCGTACCGCGTGCGAGACGCAGCATGATTTCGTAGCCCTGCCGCTGATGAAAGCTCTCTTCCTTACAGATGCGCACCATCGCCCGCGCATACGGGCCATAGGAACAGCGGCACAGCGGAATCTGGTTCATGATCGCCGCGCCGTCCACGAGCCAACCGATCGCGCCCACATCCGCCCAGGTAGGCGTCGGATAGTTGAAGATGGTCGAGTATTTGGCAGCGCCTTGGAGCAGCTGATCAATCAACTGACCGCGCGATACGCCTAGCGTTTCCGCCGCGCTGTAGAGATACGCTCCATGGCCGCCTTCATCCTGCACCTTCGCCAACAGAATGGCCTTGCGCTTGAGCGTCGGCGCCCGTGTGATCCAGACGCCCTCCGGCAACATGCCGACGATTTCCGAATGGGCGTGCTGTGAGATCTGTCTGATAAGCGTCTGCCGATAAGCCTCGGGCATCCAGTCCTTCGGTTCCACGCGCTCATCAGCATCTACTTTCGCCTGAAAATGCGCCTCTAACGACGCGGCGTCGGCGCCCGCCGGCTGCAGGCATTCGGGGCCAAGCGAATCGAGACCCTGCGTGTACATCGCGACTCCGTCAGCGGCGGATGGCCGATAACCTGACACACTTTTTGCTCGTGATCAATTTGTTGTGTGTCATTTGCTGCGGTGCGGGCCGACACGCGTAGACGCTGGTCCGCTAAGATGGCCCCTCGCGTTGCACATGCGCGCCTACAGAATCAATTCGAACGACATGTCAGGCAGATCAGCCCGCTTCGCCACGCGCACAGAGGCGCTGGCAGCTCGCTTTCGGAGACAGCGGCCGCTGCGCGCCGGCTCGCTCCTCGTGACCATCCTCGGGGACGCCATTGCGCCGCGCGGCGGCACGATTGCACTCGCGAGCCTCATCGAACTGGCGCGCCCGTTCGGACTCACTGAGCGGCTGGTCAGAACGTCCGTCGGCCGGCTCGGCAATGAGGGCTGGGTGAATTCGGAGCGTCGCGGGCGCGTCAGTTATTACAGCCTGACGCCCGTGGGCCGGGCTCGCTTTGCCGAAGCGACGCAGCGAATCTACGCAGCCCCGCCCGGGGCCTGGGATCGCCGATGGACGCTGATCCTGATTCCACCGGCGTTGAAAAAGGCGCGTGAAAAGCTGCGGCAGGAATTGAGTTGGCACGGATTCGGGGAAGTGACGCGCGGGGTCTTCGCGCACCCGACGCACAAGGAAGACACGATACGCGCGCGACTCGCCGAGCTTGAATCCACAGCTCACCTGATCGTTGTCCAGGGCGCAGTCGTCTCCTGGCGCTCAGATGCTCAGCTCGTGGCCATGGGTTGGGATTTCGCCGAGCTGTCGCGGCGCTATCAGCGTTTCATCAAGACCTTCGCGCCCGTGGACGCATGCCTGCGGTCGCCGGAGAGTTCGACTGAAGCGGGGCAGACGGCGTTCACACTGCGCACGCTGCTGCTGCATGAATACCGAAAGATTCACCTGCGCGATCCGCTGCTGCCCGCGTCGCTTTTGCCGCAAGACTGGGTGG
>DATAFY010000550.1:0-2105 GCA_036257205.1 Steroidobacter sp.
TTTCGTGCCTACGCATCAAGTGTGCTGTCGCCATCACACCTGCAAGGCTCGATATCGGGCTGGTGGCTAGCCATTACCCGAGCAGGACTCACACCTGCCAGAATGCGCGACATTGCCATGCCGCAACCAAGACCTGACCCCAATCTCCCAATCTCTCCGGATAATCGACATACACCATTGCGGTGAGCACGCCGGCTTCGTTGAGCAGTAGTAGGTTTGCACTGCATCGAAGGCGACATTCGCCGCGTAATTTCGAACGGCGCGAAGAATGGCGCGAGAGGTTGCGGACGCAACTGCTATTTGGTTGCAACGGGAAAATTATGTCTCAGCTCTTATTGCCGACCCGCGCCCGCAGCTTCTCCCCACACATCTCGATCGACGAGCACCTGCAGTTCTGCAACCGGCGCAATGAGTCCTGCGCCTTGCTGATCTGCTGCTTGAGCTGCTCCAGCTCGGCGATCTTCCGCGTCGACAGCTCCCGCCAGCCCTGATCGACCGGCGTGCCGCCGCGCAGCCGCGCGAACAGGCCGGCGATTTCCTCCAGAGACAAGTCGACTTGGCGGGCCGCGCAGATGACCGCCAGGCGTTGCAGCGCCGCTTCGTCGTAGCAGCGCTGGCCGTTCGTGCGCGGAATCGGCCGAAGCAGCCCGATTTGCTCGTAATAGCGCAGCGCCGAGCTGCGCAACCCAAACTGCCGGGCGGCGTCGGAGATCGGCAGGGCGCCGCTAAGACGCTTGGCTTTCATGTCGCGTGCATCGTACGCCGGCGTCGGTCAAATGGCTTGCATTCAAGTCGACTTGAAGGCGTAACGTGCCGTCGGGCAACCAGCCGCCCCAGTTGGCGGGAGGATTCCATGAACGCTCGACTCGTCTCGATCGCCGCCTTCGCCGTGATCACATCGTTGTCCTCGTTCGCAATGGCGCAGGAACAGAGCCGGTTCTACTGTGACCGCACGGCCCTGACATCCGAGCAGAGAGTACAGATGCGCGGCTTCGGCCATACGTTGCACGAGGCCGTGCAGGGCTCGCGCGAGCTTGCCAACGGTTACGAGTTTGAATTCAAGCGCGACCCGTCGGCCTATCAGGCGCTCGTTCAATACATTCCGCTCGAGCACGCATGCTGCCCGTTCTTCGAGTTCAACGTCCGCGTCGCTCCCAACGGCGGCGCGCTCTACTGGAGCTTGACCGGCGCGACCGGCATCAAGGAATTCATACGGGAAGAGCTGAGCTGGCTATTCGAGCGGGAACAATAGCAGTGGCGCGCTATACGGTCGCGATCGCGTGCGCGCTGCTGCTCGCGTCTGCGTCTCACGCACCGGCCGACACGACGACCTCCATCAAGGAGGACACGTTCGCCGGCACGATGGCTGCGGACTGGCGGATCAAGGGGCTGGACGGACGCTCGTACAAGCTGTCCGATTTCAAAGGCAAGGTGATCGTCCTGAACTTCTGGGCGACCTGGTGCGCGCCGTGCCGAGTGGAAACGAAGTGGCTGGCATCGCTGCATCGGCAATATCACGCACGCGGAGTGCGGACACTCGGCGTGTCCATGGACGAAGCGACGGACGATGTCGAAGTCGCACGGTTTGCTGAGAAGTACTCCGTGCCCTATCCGATCCTGCTGCGAGGCCAGAACATCGCGACGAAATACGGCGGCATCCGCTATCTGCCGCAGACGTTCTTTATCGACCGCAACGGCCGCATCGTGAGAAACACGCGCGGCGTTCATAACAGGGCGGCCTTGGAAGCGGAGATCCAGCGCCTGTTATGAGCCGTACGCGTGCGGCCACTCATGCGCTCCTGGCAGGACATGCGAGAACCGTTACGAGTGAGGACACCCAAACGTCAAACGCTACGACACCCTCTTCGTGTTCGACGCCATCCCAGCATCAACTCGCGCCTGCGGAATTGTACAGCCACCAGATGCTTCGACCGAGCCCGGTCCTTCGCCGCTGCCCTTGACTTCATGAGGACCTTCAGTGCCGGGCTTGACCTATTGGACAAAAACGGGTTCACCGGCGCTCCGCATAAGTCACATATGCCAATCCTGGCGCCGAGGATCGGCACGCATCGATGCGGCACCATCGAGCCGCACTGATAGTGCCC
>DATAFY010000557.1:0-2424 GCA_036257205.1 Steroidobacter sp.
GAGGTCGGTGACGTGCGCCGTTTCCTCGTATTCGACGCGCACCAGCGACGCCGCGAACCTTGCGATCTCCGGCTCCTCGGCAACGACCAGCGCGATCGGCTGGCCGCTGAACATGATCTTGTCGTCGTAGAGCGGCCGGAACGGCGAGCCTTGCGGCGGCGCCACGTCGTCCTTGTAGCCGCTGTCGGTCGACGCCATGCGCGGCCGGTTTTCGTGCGTGAGCACGTCGAGCACACCCTGGACGCGCAACGCCTCGCTCGCGTCGATGCGCACGATGCGTCCCTTGGCGATCGTCGAGGAGACCACGCTGGCGTGAGCGAGGCCTGCTACGTTGAACTCGGCGGCGTATTTCGCCGCGCCGGTGACCTTGGCGCGTCCGTCGACGCGCGATGTGGAGGTGCCGATGTAAGGTGCCATGGCTCGCTCACCTGATCTTCTTGTTCGACTGCGATTGCGGCGTGCCGCGCGCCGCCTGCGTGAGCGCCCGGACGATGGCGCGGCGCGCCAGGTCGATCTTGAACGCGTTGTGCGCAAAGCCCTTGGCGTCGCCCAGCAGCAGGTCGGCCGCGCGCGTGAAGGTTGCCCGATTGGCAGGTTGCCCGTTCAGCGCCGCTTCCGCCGCCGCGTCGCGCCATGGCTTGTGCGCCACGCCGCCGAGCGCGAAACGCGCCTGCCTGATCGTGTTGCCGTCGAGCTCGAGCCCGACCGCAACGGAGACGAGGGCGAACGCGTAGGACAAGCGGTCGCGGATCTTCAGATAGGTGTAGTTCTTGGCGAAGCCTTGCGCCGGAAGCTCGATCGCGGTGATGACCTCGTCGGGCCGCAGGTTGGTGTCGCGCTGCGGCGTGTCGCCGGGCAGCCGATGGAAGTCGGCAAACGCGATGGTTCGCTCGCCGCCGGGGCCGGTCGCATGGACCTTGGCCTCCAGCATCGCGAGCGCCACGCACATGTCGGAGGGATGCGTCGCGATGCAGGCGTCGCTCGTGCCCAGGATCGCGTGCATGCGGTTGATGCCCTTGATGGCCGAGCAGCCCGATCCGGGCTCGCGCTTGTTGCAGGGCGTCGCCGTGTCATAGAAATAATAGCAGCGGGTCCGCTGCAGCAGGTTGCCGCCGGTCGACGCCATGTTGCGCAACTGCGCCGAGGCGCCCGCCAGGATCGCGCTTGCGAGCACCGGATAGCGCTGCTCAACCAGCGGGTGGTAGGCGAGATCGGAATTCGGCACCAGCGCGCCGATCCGCAGGCCGCCGTCCGCCGTCGTCTCGACTTTCTTGAGGGGGAGCCGCGAGATGTCGATGAGCCGCGATGGCCGTTCGACGTCCTCCTTCATCAGATCGATCAGGTTGGTGCCGCCGGCGATGAATTTCGCGCCCGGCTCGGCGGCGATCTGGCGCACCGCGTCGGCGACGTCGCTCGGTCTCGTGTATTGAAAGTTGATCATGACCCACCCATCACCTGCTGGATCGCCGCGACGATGTTGGGGTAGGCCGCGCAGCGGCAAACGTTGCCGCTCATCAGCTCGCGGATCTCGTCTGCGGTCTTGGCCTTGCCTTCCGCTATCAGCCCCGCCGCCGAGCAGATCTGGCCCGGCGTGCAATAGCCGCACTGGAATGCGTCATGGTCGATGAATGCCTGCTGCAGCGGGTGCAACGCGCCCGCCTTGGCCAGGCCTTCGATCGTGGTGACCTGCGCACCGTCCTTCATGACGGCCAATGTCAGGCACGAATTGACGCGGCGGCCGTCGACCAGCACCGTGCAGGCGCCGCACTGGCCGTGATCGCAGCCCTTTTTCGTGCCCGTCAGGTCGAGATGATCGCGCAGGGCGTCGAGGAGCGTGGTCCACGGCGCGAGCTTGAGCTGTGTCTGGGCGCCGTTCACCGTCAGCGCGATCGCAATCTTGTCCGGCGGCAGAATGACGTCGTCGGTCGGCCGCCGGTTCACCGTGCTCGTTCGTGCCATCTCGCATGTCTCCCAAATGCGTCGAAGAGGGTCCCGTGCCACCATTCTGGCACGGACAGGTTGCCGCTTCTTGCCCGTTTTTGCTGCCGTGTTGCCTGATCTTGCGGCGTGTGCCTCCGCGCCGGAACAACGGCAATAATGGCCCCGCCGTTCCCTCGTAGGATGGGTTGAGCCTTAAGCGCGTTCACGCGCGTCCATAGCCCGTCGAAGACGGGCGTATACGCCCTTAAGGACGCGCTATGGCGAAACCCATCGCCAAGGCCAGTCACTTTGCGCCTGTGCGGCGAAGCGAAGGTGATGGGTTTCGCTGCGCTCAACCCCATCCTACAGGCATGAGTGCAATCGGAACATGACGGTCGCGCCCGGGGCGCAGAACCATGTTCCAGCCGTTGCCCCTCATCTACTTTTTGCAATCAACCATTGACTACGTCCTGTGGGCGTGCTAAATGACTCGCATCCCGCTCG
>DATAFY010000558.1:0-1892 GCA_036257205.1 Steroidobacter sp.
AATGAATGCGTAATGACGGCTCACCGGAGTACGTGATGCGCTACCAGGTCCCCAGTCCTCGGCTGGTCGCACCGATCATCGTCATTGCGCTTATCACGGTTGCATCGCCAAGCCGCGCCGCGAGCGTCCATGTCGCTGGCGTCGAAGCTATCTGGCGCGTCCAGAGCTTGCCCTTTGAGTTCAGGGCGCCGGCGGACGTTTACTACGCGTGCGAATCCTTGCACAAAAAGATTCGCGCCATCCTGGTGGCTGTAGGCGCCCATTCCCAGGTGATCATCCAGCCAGAGTGTTCGCCTCCCGCAATGATCAATCGCGCGTCTGCACGAATCACATTCGCGAGCCCCGTCATTGCAAGCAATGAGAACATTCGCGCGGCGACCGCGTTCGACTCACGTCGAATACTGCTGGCGCGCGCTGAAAAAATAGTGCTGCCGACGGCGGCTGATGTTGAGAGGTTCAGGGCTGTTTGGCAGCCGCTCTCTCTTGTCGAAAACATCAACCCGCGGCTGAAAGCAAGTGACTGCGAACTGCTGCGTCAACTCAAGGAGCAGGTCTTTCCAAAGATCGGCGTCGAAGTGACGTACGGCAAACTTCATTGCTCGCCGCTCACACGTGCACCCCCCATCTTGCGGGTTCTGGCGCTGTTGCCCGCGTCGGCGTAGCCGGAGTTGCTTGCGCAAGAACGTGATTCCTCAAGGGCCGTCGTTGGCTCCTAACGACTGGCGCCAGCGAGACGACGAGTGTGAATGCGCATTTCCTCGATAACCTGGAAGGCGCGACAGACAACTCCAGAATGGCGTATTCCGGGCGAAGTTGACCGCTGATTCCGTTTGAACGTGACCGGTCGTTCCGACCGGACGTGACCACTTATTCTGATTGAAGGTGACCGATTTTCGGCCTCGGCGGAGTACGAGGCAGCGCACGGGGAACAGGCCTACCGGTATAGCCAGTTCTGCGCGCACTACCACGAGTACCGCAGCACGCTCGCACGCTCGATGCGCCAGGTCCACCGGGCTGAGCGGCGAGCTGATCCCGACGCAACTGTTCGTCGGCGCCTTGGGCGCCAGTCCCTATACCTTCGCGATCGCCACGCGCTCACAAGAGCTGCCCGTGTGGCTGGACTGTACGTTCGAATGTACCAGTACATTGGCGGCGCCGCCGCCCTGACGATCCCAGACAATCTGCGCAGCGGGTGTCGCGTCCCGATCGGTACGAGGCGGAGATCAACCCCTCGTATCGTGAGCTCGCGCAGCACTACGATACTTGCGTGATCCCAGCGCGGATCCGAAAACCGCTCGTGGTGCAGAGATGGATCCTCGCGCGCCTTCGAAACCGCCAGTTCTTCTCGCTGCTTGAACTCAATGCCGCGATCGCGGAACTGCTCGTCGAGCTCAATCGCCGGCCGTTCAAGAAGCTCCCCGGCTGTCGCGCCGAGGCGCTCGAATCGATCGATCGGCCGGCGATGAAGCCGCTGCCGACGACGCGCGCACCGCAAGCACATGAAATGGACTCCGGGGCGGCTGCTCAACTGGGGCCAGAACATCGGCGTCGGCACGCGCGCCGTCGTGCAATGGCAACTCGACAACCGTCCGCATCCCGAGCAGGGATACCGGGCCTGCTTGGGCCTGCTCAATCTGTCGAAAATCTACGGCGAGCAGCGCCTGGAGGCGGCGTGTCGCCGGGCGCTCGTCATCGGCTCGCCGACTCGCAAACGCATCATCGCGATCCTCAAGGCGAGGCTTGATCAGCATCCGGATCTCTTCCCCGCGGCCGACACGGCGGCTGCGACGGCCTCGCGTACCCACGGCAATGTGCGCGGCGCCGATTACTTCCGTGTGCCACCGACGACCACTGACCCTGAGAACACCACCGTTGAGGAAGGAGACGACGAC
>DATAFY010000575.1:0-1527 GCA_036257205.1 Steroidobacter sp.
GTAGCCGCTGATTTCCGGCAATCCGATGTCGAGCACCACAACCTGAGGCCTGAACGTGTTCACGACGCCCACGACCGCGCGCCCATCTCAATCGCAGGTGCAGCGCCAGGCTTTCGGCCGCGTCTACGTTGTCGTCTACGACCAGCACGCGACGCCCTCGCACCCCGCCGCGCTCTGCCTCGAGCGGGGCGCCGGAGGAGGCGTTTCGGCGCGCGGCGCTCGGCAGCGGCAGAGTGACGATGAACTCGCTGCCGTGACCCAACCCCGCGCTGCGCGCTTCGATTCTCCCGCCGTGCAGCTCCACGAGCGCGCGCCCGAGCGCAAGCCCAATGCCGAGCCCTCCCTGCGCGCGGTCGTTGGCGGACTCGACCTGAGTAAACATGCCGAACACGTACGAGAGCATTTCAGGCGCTATCCCGATGCCTGTGTCGCTCACGCTGATCACCGCCTCATCGCCCACGCGCGCAGTGCTGAGCGAAATCGAGCCGCCGGGCGGCGTGTACTTGACCGCGTTGTTCAAGAGATTGCAGATGACCTGGGAGAGACGCGTCGGATCCGCATCGAGCTCGATCGGCTCGCCCGCGAGCGCCACGGTCAGCACGTGTCCTGACTTCTCGATCATCGGTCGGCTCGCTTCGACCGCGCTCGCAACTACGGCGCCCAAGCTCAAGCGCTCTGTGCGTATGGTGATGCGCCCGAGCGTGATGCGCGACACATCCAGGAGGTCGTCCACGAGGCGCGCCACGTGGCGAACCTGACGGTCGATCACATCGCTCGCCTGTCTGATCATAGAATCCGAAGGCGCTTGCTTGCGAAGGATCAGCGCGGCGTTGCGGATCGGCGCAAGGGGATTGCGCAGCTCGTGACCGAGCATCGCCAGGAATTCGTTTTTGCGTCGATCGGCGTCCCGCAGCGCCTGCTCAATGACCCTCTGCTCAGTGATGTCGGTGAGCAAACCAACCATCCGCGCCGGCCTGCCGTCATCGCCATAGTCCGCGCGACCGACGGTCGACAGCCACCGCACCGAGCCGTCTGGGCGAACGACGCGGTACTGCGTCTGAAACACTGAGCGCGTCTGTAAGGCCGCGTCAACCGCCGCCCGGGCTTCCTCGCGGTCGTCCGGATGGATCAGCTCACGAAAGGCCGCTCTGCTGGAGGGTGCTTGCTGCTGTCCCAGAATCGCCCTGCCCTGCGAATTCCACTGCAAAGCGTCTGTCGCAATATCCCAAGTCCATACGCCGATGTTCGCAGCGTCGGTCGCAAGACGCAGCGTCTCCTCGCTTTTTTGCAGCGCTCGTTCGAACGCTTTCCTCGGGGTAATGTCCCGATTCACTTCCATCACCAGCGCATCGTCGGCGCGGCCGGCGAGCGTCTGTCGGCTCTCGACGGTGAGCGCATCGCCGCACCGCGAAAGTTGCCGCACCTCCCCTCGCCAGGACCCGTCGCGGCGCAATTTGCGCTGCACTTCGGGCAGCGCTTCCGGAAACGCCGTCGCAAGCAGTTCGTGGATGTCCCGACCCAACGCCT
>DATAFY010000015.1:0-4485 GCA_036257205.1 Steroidobacter sp.
CACCAACGTCGCGGTGACCGCGGACGATCAGCCGTGGTGGGAAGGCCTCGACAGCGGCACGCCGGTCAAGGACTGGCAAGGCAAGCCGTACACGCCGGGTAGCGGTCACGCCGCGCATCCCAATGCGCGCTTCACGGTTTCGGCGAAGCAGAATCCGATCTACTCGAAGCTCGCCGACGCGCCGGAAGGCGTGCCGATTTCGGCGATCCTGTTTGGCGGCCGGCGCCGCGAAGTCGCGCCGCTGGTGTACGAAGCGCGCAGCTGGTCGCACGGCGTCCTCGTCGGCGCCGGCATGGCTTCGGAAACGACGGCCGCCGCCGTCGGGCAGATGGGCGTCGTGCGCCGCGACTCGATGGCGATGAAGCCCTTCTGCGGCTACAACTTCGGCGATTATTGGTCGCATTGGCTCTCCTTCGAGACGAAGGCGAAGAAACTGCCCAAGATTTTCCACGTGAACTGGTTCCGTCAAGACAAGAACGGACGCTTTATCTGGCCAGGCTATGGCGAGAACTTGCGTGTACTGCGGTGGATCGCAGACCGTTGCGACGGGCGGGCGGGAGCCATCGATACGCCGATCGGGTTCCTACCCAGGAAGGAAGACCTCGACACCACGGGTCTCGACATGACGACTGAAGCGCTCGATACGCTGCTGTCGATCGATCGAGCGGCATGGCGTCAGGAGCTCGAGGCGATCGGGAAATATCTCGATGAGGTCGGCGCACGCGTGCCGGCAAGGCTTCGACAGGAGCAGCGTGAGGCTGCTAAGCGCCTGGGGGTGTGAGGAGTTGCGAGGAATGAGGAGTGACTTGCGCCCGACGCGGTCCGGTCACTTCTCTTCGCAGGCGTACTTCACGACGAGCGGGGAGGCTGCGTCGGGCACGCGTCCGAAGCCGATCAGCCCCTCGCCTTTCAGCTGCATGCTGTCTCGCCGGACGAACGCCTCTTCGCCTTCAGCCGTCGCAACGTAGGTGCCGTTCGTGCTCTGGTCGATCAGCATGATCTTGTTGCGGCTGAGTTCGATACGGGCGTGCAGGCGCGAAATAAGATTCCCTTTGATGACCACGTCGTTCTCTTCCGCGCGCCCGATGACGACTTGCGCACGGCTCTCGTCAAGGACGATCTCCCCGCCCTGATAGCGTAATCGCAGACGCATGGGGCGCTGCTTGTCGCGAGCGAAGGCGGCGTGCAGCGCGAGGGTCGGCAACATGCTTGTGGCGTCTTCCTTCAGCCACAACACCTCATACAGCTCGTCCTCGCTGGTCTTTCCCTTCAGGGTCGCCACGTCGATCTGCCGCACCGCCGATCTCCACTCCGGCGCAAGCCGCTCAACCATCGCACTCGTGATCATGATTTGCCCGCCCTTGGCCTGGCTCGTCATGCGGTTCGCCGTGTGCACGGCCGCCCCGAAGATGTCCTTGTTCTCAAGCACCACGGGGCCGAAATGACCGCCGATCCGAATCGCGATCGGTTGGCCTTCCACGTTCAGCTCGGCATGAACGCAAATGTCATGCTGCATGCGGTTCGCCGCGTTGATCGCATCGTTCGCCGTCGGAAAGGTGGCCATGATCTCATCGCCGATCGTCTTTATGACCGTGCCGTGATTCAGCTCGGTCGCCGTTCGCATGATTTCGACGCAGGTCAGGACCATGTCTCGGGCTCGCAGGTCCCCCATCACCTCGTAGATGCGCGTGCTGCCGACGACATCGGCGAACAAAATGGCGAGTTCGATGTCTTTTCCCATGTCCTCTAGGCGAACACTGAACACGCGCTCGTCGTTCGCAGCAGCGTGTCGATCAACCGTGGCGTTGCGATCATCCCGACCTCTTCAGCCTGCGTGTTCCTGCGCTCCTGGTGGAGACCGGAGCCATCCCTGCGCAGCGCGGCCAGCGAGTCGCGCGTGCTGTTAACCTGTGCGGCAATCGCGCCCAAGTGAGCGGGCGCGTTGGCATTATATACACAACGCAACCTTCGCCTTCGGCGCAACCGTAGGGCGAGACAGGAGTTTTCGGATGCATCAGGACGCTTCCATAGGCGCGCCAACCGCCTCGACAGAGATGACACCCATAGGCGCCGGCGTTCGCCAAGCGGATCGATGGCCGCCTACATGGAAAACGCAGAGCGCAGCGGCGCTTTTGTGCCTCGCGATTTTCACGAGTGCCTCTGGAGCCGGGGACTGGAGCGAGCAGGATCTTGCCGCAGCAGCAGCGCTCAAGGAGCGCGCGCGCGCGGGGACCGCCGCATACGAACATGCTGCCTCGCTCACCACTGAGGTCGGCCCGCGACTTGCAGGCTCGAGTGGCGACGCCGCAGCGGTACGCTGGGCGTTGAACAAGCTCGGCGCACTGGGATTTTCTCGCGTCCATACGCAGGACGTGCTCACGCCGCGCTGGGTGCGCGGGGCGACGGAGGCCTCGATCGTGAGCGGGGCCGTTCAGCCGCTCGTCGCGGCGGTCCTGGGCGGGAGCGTGGGAACCGACGAAGAAGGCATCGAAGCGCCCGTCATTGAAGTCGCCTCGCTCGAGGCCCTCAAGGCGCTCCCGGCCTCCGCCGTCGCAGGCAAAATTATTTTCATCAATCAGCGCATGGCGCGCACGCGCGATGGGAGCGGATACGTGGCGCTCTTGCGTGCCCGCAGCCAGGGACCGAGCGCGGCAGCTCGTCTGGGCGCCGCTGCGCTGATCATCCGCTCCCTCGGCACATCAAATGAGCGCATCGCGCACACGGGGGCACTGCGTTACGAGCTTGAGGCCCCGCGTATACCGGCGTTCGCGATCTCCAACCCCGATGCAGACCTGCTTGCGCGGCGACTAAAGAGTGGAAAGCCGGTGCGCGTACGCCTGAAATCCACCGCAAGAGAATTGCCTGCGACCTGGTCGGCGAACGTTATCGGCGAAATCCCCGGTCGCGGTCGTCCCGAGGAAATCGTGTTGCTAGGCGCACATCTGGACTCTTGGGACCTCGGTCAAGGCGCCCTCGACGACGCCGCGGGCGTGGCGATCGTCATCGAAGCCGCGCGACTCATCGGAAAGCTTGACCGGCCTCCTGCGAGGACGATACGGGTCGTTCTCTTTGCGAACGAGGAGTTTGGGCTCTCGGGGGCTCAAGAATACGCGCGCCTGGCCGGCGCTGAAGTCGCTCGCCATGTGATCGCCATGGAAGCCGATCTCGGCGGCGGCCCTGTCTGGCGCATACAGTCCCAGGTTGCGCCTGAAAGTCTCCAGTCCATCGGCGCCATACGCGAGGCCCTCAAGCCGCTCGATCTGGAGCTGGGCGGCAACACTGCCGAGGGCGGCGCAGACTTGCGACCGTTACGCGAACTCGGTGTACCGGTGCTCGAACTTTCCCATGATGCCTCGGCGTATTTCGATGTACACCACACCGTCAGCGACACGCTGGCGAAGGTTGACGCCAAAATCCTCGATCAGACTGTCGCAACCTATGCCGTCGCCGCGTATCTGGCCGCCGCCAAGCAGAGCGATTTTGGCCGGCTCGTCATTCGGACGGTCGAACCGGCCCCGGCGCACACCAACGCCCGCTGATCTTGCCCGAGTTGTGTTGTGCGTACCGGGGCGCGCTGCTAAGGGAACAACCAGCCGCCGATGCTTGGCGGCTAGGCCGCGGTGCGAACGATGCGCAGCGCCTGCAGCAGCAGGTCTGCGTCCGCGTTCGGCTCGGCAGCCTGCTCCGATAGATAACGACGCCACGAGCGCACGCGCGGCATGCCTGCATAGAGGCCCTGTGCATGGCGCACGACCGAGCGCAAGCGATGGCCTTCCGCGGTGCGCGCACGTGCGTACGACGCGTAGCGCTCGACGACCGCTTCCCTCGACGGCGGCGTCCAATCCGGGTCACAGATCGCCTGATGCAGCTGCGCGAGCAGATACGGGTTCTGGTAAGCCTCGCGGCCGATCATCACACCATCGAAAACAGCCAAGTGTTCACGCACCTGCTCGAGGGTGCGCACGCCGCCGTTCACGACGAACGTGAGCGCGGGGAAATCCGCGCGCAAACGACGCACGATGTCATATCGAAGGGGCGGAATCTCCCGGTTCTCTTTCGGACTCAGGCCGTTCAGCACGGCGCACCGGGCGTGCACGATGAACGTCTCGCAGCCCGCTTGCGCCACCGTGGCCACGAATCGAGACAAAAACTCGTACTCATCCCTCGCGCCGTCCGGCAGCGGATCGATGCTGATGCGGTGCTTGACCGTGACCGGAACCTCGACTGCAGCGCGCATGGCGCGCACACACTCCGCGACGAGCGCGGGCTCGCCCATCAAACAGGCGCCGAAACGCCCGCTCTTTACGCGATCGCTGGGACAGCCGCAGTTCAGATTGATCTCGTCGTAACCCGCCTGCTCCCCAGCGCGGGCTGCCGCGGCGAGTTCAGCCGGATCGCTCCCACCCAGTTGCAGCGCGACGGGGTGCTCCGCCGGATCGAACGCTAGCAGGCGGCCGGCCGCGCCGCGCACGATCGCAGCCGCGG
>DATAFY010000038.1:0-2239 GCA_036257205.1 Steroidobacter sp.
ACAGTCGGTGCAGGTGCGCTCAAAGACGACGCCGTCCGAGGGCCAGAGGCCGTCCGGGAACCGCTGAGGCTTGCGTGCACCGAGTTGCACGAGAGCCTTGCTCGCTCGTTTATGCATTACTGCAGTTTACCGGCGCTCCAAGGAAAACGGCCCGATGATTGCTCACCGGGCCGCCCGAACCTGATCACGAAATCGCTAGTTGCTAAGCGACTAGCGCGTGTCCAGACAAAGTCGATTACTTATGGAACTGCTCCTCTTCCGTCGAGCCCCTCATGGCCGTAACGGAAGACTGGCCGCCCGTAACCGCCTGAGTCACATCATCGAAGTAACCCGCACCGACTTCGCGCTGGTGCTTCGTCGCGGTATAGCCATTCTTCTCGGCGGCGAACTCCTTCTCCTGCAGCTCGACATACGCGCTCATCTGTGCGCCCTTGTACCCGCGCGCGAGCTCGAACATCGAGTAATTCAGCGCATGGAAGCCGGCTAACGTGATGAATTGGAACTTATAGCCCATTGCGCCCAGCTCGCGCTGGAACTTCGCGATCGTCGCGTCATCGAGCTTCGCCTTCCAATTGAATGAGGGCGAGCAGTTGTATGCGAGCAGCTTGCCCGGAAACTTCTTGTGGATGGCTTCCGCGAAATGCTTCGCCTCCGTGAGGTCCGGCTTGCCGGTTTCGCACCAGATCAAATCCGCATACGGAGCGTAGGCCAGACCGCGTGCAATTGCCTGATCCAGGCCGGCGTTCACGTAGAAGAAGCCCTCGCTAGTGCGCTCCTTCGACTTGATGAACGGACGATCGCGCTCGTCGACGTCCGAAGTCAGAAGGTTGGCCGACTCAGCGTCGGTGCGCGCCACGAGCACCGTGGGCACCCTGCAGACGTCCGCCGCAAGACGCGCGGCCGCGAGCTTGCTGATCGCTTCGGAGGTCGGAACGAGCACTTTGCCGCCCATGTGGCCGCACTTCTTGGCGGACGAAAGCTGGTCTTCGAAGTGCACGCCTGCGGCGCCCGCGTCGATCATGGCCTTCATCAGTTCGAACGCGTTCAGCACGCCGCCGAACCCGGCTTCCGCATCAGCGACGATCGGCTTGAGCCAGTCAACCGAGGCGTTGCCTTCCGCCGTGTGGATCTGATCCGCGCGCAGCAGCGTGTTGTTGATGCGCCGAACCACGGCGGGCACGGAGTTCGCCGGATACAGCGACTGGTCCGGATACATTTCCCCGGCAAGATTCGCATCGCCCGCGACCTGCCAGCCCGACAGATAGATGGCGTCCAGACCCGCCCTAACTTGCTGCATGGCCTGGTTGCCGGTGAGCGCGCCGAGCGCGTTCACAAACGGCTTTTCGTTCACGTACTTCCACAGCTTCTCCGCACCGAGGCGGGCGAGCGAGTACTCGACGTGCACTGAGCCGCGCAGACGAACGACGTCCTCCGCCTTGTAGGCGCGCTCAACGCCTTTCCAGCGCGGATTCGTCTGCCACTCTTTGCGAAGCTGCTCAGCAGTGAGATGAGTCATCGAGATGTCCTCTTACATGTGGCTAGCGACTAGGGACTAGTGACCAGGCGGACTGCGCTATTCACGAGTCGCCAGTCACTACTCACGTCGTCAATGGATTTCCTGATACCCAGGCAAGGTGATGAAGGTTTCGAAATCGGGCGCCGTCGTGATCTTGTCGATCAACGCCGCTGCGCGCTCGTATTGGCCGCTTACGTAGGCCTTCTCGCCAACCTGCGCTTTGAGCTTCTCCAGCTCCTCGCGCGTGATGGCTCGGAACAGCTCGGCAGCGACCTTACGGCCGTCCTCCAGCTTGCCTGCGGGGTGTTTGATCCATTGCCAGATCTGCGCGCGCGAGATTTCCGCGGTGGCGGCGTCTTCCATGAGGTTGTTGATGGGCACGCAGCCGTTCCCGTTCAGCCATGCGGCCATGTACTGAATGGAGACGCTGACGTTGTTGCGAAGACCTGTTTCGGTGATCGTCCCCTGCGGGATGGTCAGCAGATCCTTGGCGCTCACCTGAACCTCAGCGAGCGTCTTGTGCAACTGATTCGGCGTCGGCATGAGGCGGTCGAATACTTCCATGGCCACGGGCACGAGGCCGGGATGCGCCACCCAGGTGCCGTCATGTCCGTCACCCGCTTCGCGCTCCTTGTCGGCGCGTACTTTCGCGAGCGCCTCTTCGTTGGCCTTCGGATCGCTCTTGATCGGAATCTGCGGCGCCATGCCGCCCATTGCGAAGGC
>DATAFY010000042.1:0-10629 GCA_036257205.1 Steroidobacter sp.
GTCACATATACGAGGGGCGCCTGCGTGCGAAATATCAGGCCTGATTGCGGCGCTCGGTGATGTAATCGATCGCCTGCTGAACGGTCGTGATCTTCTCGGCGTCCTCATCCGGGATTTCAGTCTCGAATTCCTCTTCGAGCGCCATCACCAGCTCGACCGTGTCGAGCGAGTCGGCGCCGAGATCGTCGACGAAGGATGCGTCGTTCGTGACCTCTTCCTCTTTCACCCCCAGTTGCTCGGCGACGATGGCTTTAACCTGCTGTTCAATACTACTCATTGGCTTACGAGTCCTCTGTGAGACTGCTGAACCCTTCGCAAAACCGACCCTTGTATTTCGTTGGGCGGGTCGACGGGGGGCGTATTCTAAGTTAAGACCCTGATGCGGCCAACATTTGGTTGAGAACGCTGGCCGCACATTAAATCAAACCATGTGCATGCCGCCGTTCACGTGGAGCGTCTCGCCGGTGATGTAGCCGGCATGCGGCGATGCAAGAAAAGCAACCGCGTGCGCAATGTCTTCCGCTGCACCGAGACGACCCAGTGCGATCTGCTGTGCGAGTTGCTGTTGCTGTTCGGGCGGCAGCTTCGCCGTCATGTCGGTAGCGATGAACCCTGGCGCAACGACATTCACCGTAATGCCGCGCGAGCCGACCTCACGCGCCAGCGACTTCGAGAAACCGATGATGCCGGCCTTGGCCGCCGCGTAGTTGGTTTGTCCGGGATTGCCCATCACGCCGACGACGGAGGCGATGCTGATGATGCGGCCGCGGCGGGCCTTCATCATTCCTCGCAATACGCCTTTGCTCAGGCGAAAGACCGAGCCGAGATTTGTATTGATGATCTCGTCCCAGTCGTCAGCCTTCATACGCAGCAACAGGTTGTCGCGTGTAATTCCTGCATTGTTGACGAGAATGGTGGGGGCTCCTTCCCGCTCTTCGATGTCTTTGAGCAATGCCTCGACGGAAGCCGCATCTGCAACGTTCAAGACGGCGCCTCGACCCTTCAGGCCGGCGTCAGCCAGCTGCTGAGCAACGCCCTGTGCGCCTGCTTCGGTCGTCGCGGTTCCGATGACCACTGCGCCCTGCCGCGCAAGTTCAAGCGCGATCGCACGACCGATGCCGCGTGATGCGCCTGTGACGAGCGCAATGTCCTGCGCCAAAGGCGAGTGCGTCATGAGTAGCTCCTGCAGGCGTCCAACGCAGCCGCAAGGGATTCGGTGTCTTCGATGGCGAGCATTGCGATCTCCTTATTTTTTTCGATCCGACGGTTAAGACCGGTCAGTACGCGGCCCGGTCCGCACTCCACGATGACGCGTGCGCCGCCGGCGACGATCGCCTGGATGGTCTGTGTCCAGCGCACAGGGCCCACAAGTTGTCTGACCAACGCGCCGCGAATCTCGTCGGCCGCGCCGTGCTTGCGGACGTCCACGTTGTAGACCTCGCGCGCAGCGCTCGCGTCAATGTCGATAGTCTTCAGGCGATCAGCCAAGCGATCGGCCGCCGGCTGCATCAACGGGCAGTGAGATGGCGCGCTGACCGGCAGCTTGATGGCGCGTTTTGCACCTCTGCTCTTCAACGCCTCGATGGCGCGATCAACCGCAGCGGCGGCTCCGGCGATGACGACCTGACCGGGCGAATTGAAATTGGCGGCCTGCACCACTTCGCCCTGCGCAGCTTCCCGGCATGCGGCGACCACGTCCGCGTCGTCAACGCCCAAAATGGCCGCCATCGCCCCCTGCCCGGCCGGTACGGCCGCCTGCATCGCGCCGCCGCGAAACTGAACGAGCGCGACGGCCGTCCGAAAGTCGAGTGCACCGGAGCACACGAGGGCCGAGTATTCGCCCAGGCTGTGACCTGCCATGGCTGCGGGGCGGGCGCCGCCATGCTTACGCCAGACCCGCCATGTCGCCACACCCGCGGTCAGCATGGCGGGCTGCGTTCGTTCAGTGGACCCCAACTCGCCTTCGGGGCCTTGCTGACACAGTTGCCACAGATCGTATCCCAGCACGCCTGAGGCTTCTTCAAAGGTTTCCCTGACGAGCGGTTCGACGCTCGCCAACGCGGCTAGCATGCCGACCGATTGGGATCCCTGGCCGGGAAACACGAACGCAACTGACATCCACAGGACCTATGTTGCCTAAAGGGCGCGGGATTATAGCGGCGGCCGCCGCAACGGCCAGTGCCGTTCGCCAACGCAGACAATCCCGGCGGCGATCGCCCCGCCCAGCGCACCATAAAGATGCGCATCTACAACGACGGGCAGCGCGCCGGCAAGCGGCAGGCCGCCGCGTACTTGTTCCCAGATCAGCTTGCCGGCCAGAAGCAGCGCCAACGCCCAGGCCAGCGGTCGCGACTCGTGGCGCAGCCAGGCGATTGCGCCCGCCGCAAGCGCGCCATGCAGCACGCCGGAGAAGCCCAGGTACCAGTCCAACTGTGGCTCATAAAAGACAAATCCGACATCGATGGCCGCAGCACTGAAGAGGGCGATGAGCAGCCAGGCGCGCGGGGAGTAGTCGCGCGGGAACAGAGCGCCGATCAGCAGCAGTCCCACACTGTTGAGCGCCAAATGGAGGGTCGATCCATGAACCAGATGCGCCGTTGCAAGACGCCAATACTCGCCCTCGAGCACCGCCTGCTTTTCATAACGAAGCGTCAGGCGCACGGCATCGCCCCCCAGCCCCAGTAGAACGAGTGTCGCGAGCAGCAGTCCAACGAGCCAGCCGCTTTGAGCCAGGCCGATGGCGGGCGACACCGCTTGCGCAGGCTCCGGACGAGCGCTTTTGTCTATGGCCATGGACCCCAAGGCTCCTTTGTTATGATCCGCCGCTGCAAATCGCCAACCTCAACGCAGTCAAGGACAGAGTATGTCAGTGAAGTTTCGCAGCAGAGCCCTTGGATCGCCCATCAGCGGCGGCTTCACCCTCATCGAGATCATGGTGGTGGTGGTCATCCTCGGGATTTTGGCGGCGCTGGTTGCACCGAACGTCATTCGTCGAATCGACGATGCGAACATCGCGAAGGCGAAGCAGGACATCCGCTCCTTCGAGACGGCGCTGCAGCTGTTTCGGATGGACAATTTCAAGTATCCGACCAGCGAACAAGGCCTGCAGGCCCTTGTCGTGCAGCCGAACGATCCGACGGTCCGCAATTGGAAGCAAGGCGGCTATCTGAGCGGCGGGGTGCGCAAGGATCCCTGGGGGAACGACTATCTATATGTGAACCCCGGTACGCACGGACTGGAGTACGACCTATTCACGTATGGGGCGGATGGCCAGGAAGGCGGTGAAGGCACTAACGCCGACATCGGGAACTGGAATACGGATTGATCTGAAGACGTCGTGAGCAAGCGCGCGCGAGGATTCACGCTCGTCGAGATTCTCGTCGTCGTCGCGATCATCGGCGTGATGGTCGCGGTCGCGACGCTTTCGATCGGTCTTCTCGGCGCTGATCGAGAGGTCGAGGACCAAACGCGACGGCTCTGGGCCGTCCTGCAACAAGCGCGCGAAGAAGCGGAGCTGCAGGGTCAGGATATCGGCGTGTTCGTGACGACGGGGGCCTATGAATTTCTGCGCTTCGACCCGCGCCGCAATGCATGGACCCTTATCGACGACGATGCGTTCTATCGCCCGCGCGAGCTGCCCGAGGGGCTGCGACACAGGCTGTGGCTCGATGGGCGCGAGGCGGTGCTGAAGCTGCAGGCGCCCGATCGCAGCGATGAGGAGCAACAGAAGAAGCACCCTCCGCAGATCCTCGTACTCTCGAGCGGTGAGATCATGCCCTTCGAGCTGCACATCGAGCGCAATGCGGCCGAGGCGCTTTGGCGCGTGATCGGTGCGCCCGACAATGACTTGAGAGTCGAGCGCCGCGAGGGACCGCGCAAGTGGACGGTGGTCGCGCAGACCACAGAGCCGGAGAGCGAAAATGAAGCCAAGCCACTCTCTCAGACGCGCTGAGCGTGCAGACGGTTTTACGCTCATTGAGGTGCTGGCGGCGCTCGTGATCGTCTCCCTCGGCATGCTGGGGGTGATCTCCGCAGTCGGTCAGACCGCAAGCAACACCAGCTATCTGCGGGAGAAGACCATCGCGCACTGGGTCGCTATGAATCGGCTGACGCAAGTGCGTCTGCAGCCTTCGCCGCCCCGCATCGACAAGACCTCGGACGAAGTGGAGATGGCCGGGCGTAAATGGCGCTGGACGATGACAGTCCAGCAAACGCCCGTTGAAAGCATTCGGCGGATCGACGTCAGTGTGCGGCCGGAGGAAGCCGACGAGAAATCTTCCCTTGCCTCCGTAGCGGGTTTTTACGGCGCGGCAGTCGCGCCGCCCGGGTCCGTGCCCGTGCGTTGGCAGGGGCAGCCCGCCTCGCCCGGCCGCGGATCCGGCGAGAACGGTGGTCAACAGCAACCGCCCAAGCAGCAGCCTCAGCCGCCGGGCGATTCTCCTCCGCGGGACGATCTGGGCGGTGAACCGGTGGATACGCCGACGAACGAACCGCGCACGGAGCAATAGCATGATGCGCGCACGCATGAGCAGGTCGTCCGGATTCACTCTCATGGAAGTGCTGGTCGCCGTCGCGATCTTCGTGATCGTCGGCGCGCTCGCGATGGGCGGTTACAACCAACTCGCTAAGCAAAGCGATATTGTTGAAACGAGCGCGAAGCGAACGCGCGCGGTGCAGCGGACCGTGCAGCGGCTGGTTCAGGACTTCAGCACGCTCGAGCCTCGCCCTGTGCGCGAGCCGATTGGCGATGCTTATGAGCCTGCGCTGCGCGCCGATGCACGCTCGCAGCAGCTCGTTGAGCTCACGCATTCCGGATGGGCCAATCCGGCCGGCGTGTCGCGAGCGACTCTGCAGCGCGTCGCATGGCGGATCGAGAACAACCAATTGCGACGCGATTACTGGGTCGTGCTCGATCGCACCTTGACCAGCGAGCCTGTGAGCACGGTCATGTTGGACCGCGTCCGCAGCATCGCGCTGCGGTTCATGGACGCCAATCGCAGCTGGCATGAACAGTGGCCGCCTGCCGGCTACTCGGCGCCGGACCTGGCGCGCGTACGCCCGATCGCCGTCGAAATCCGGCTCGATCTCGAGGACTGGGGAGAGATCGTTCGGCTGGTGGAGGTTGCAGGATGAGACGCGAGGCGACAGCGCGCACTGCTCGCGGGGGGCTTGCAGGCGGTCGCCGCGGATCGGCGAGGCCTCAACGAGGAGTGGCGCTCATCACCGCCGTGTTGATCGTTGCGCTTGCAACGATCTTGGCCGTCAGCGTCGGTTTCAAGGGCTACCTCGACCAGCGCCGCACTGCGACCGCGTTCGCTCTGGATCAAGCCTTCGAAGTGGCGCTGGGCGGAGAGGCCTGGGCGTCGGACGTTCTGCGCCGGGACGCTCAGCAAAGCGCCAATACGGACGACTTCACCGAAGAGTGGGCCACGCCCATTCCGCCCATCCCGCTCGAGGACGGCTCGGGTGAATTCGAAGGCGTGCTGGAGGACATGCAGGGGCGCTTCAATCTGAATAGCGTCGTGGTGGTCCAGGGCGGCAAGTTCGTCCGCAACGACATCGCCTATGAGCGCTTCAAGCGCTTACTGGAGTTGCTGCAGCTGGAGCCGAAATGGGCTGACCTGCTCGTGGACTGGATCGATTCCGACGCCAACGAGGGCTTTCCGAGCGGCGCCGAGGATTCGGCCTACACAAGCCTCACCCCCGCTCACCGCGCGGCGAACATGCCCGTGACGCGCACCAGCGAACTGCTTGCGTTGCAGGACTTCGGCATGGAGCGCTATCGCAGACTCGAACCTTTCATTTCTGCGCTGCCGATAGATACGCAGCTCAATCTCTGCACTGCGCCGGCGGAGGTGCTCGACTCCATCGTGGAGGGGCAAACGGAGTACACACTCGGCCGGGAGAACATGATTGATTTGCGCAAACAGCGTTGCTTTCCGACGCTCACCGACTTCGCGCCCGTTCTGTCCAGGATGCCGGCCGATCAGCGAGACGCGCTTACAAGTACGCTGACTCAAAAAAGCGCGTACTTTCGCGCGACCATCTGGGTCACTATTGGCACTACCCGGTACACCCTGTACAGTCTGTTGTATCGCCCCTCAGGCGCGAACCTCGTGCGCCCGATACTAAGAAGCTCCGGAACGCTTTGATGGCTGAAGTTCTCGTCGTTCGCCTCTCGGCGTCCGCAGTTCCCGAGAGGCCCGCCGCCGAATGGCTCGTCCTGGACGCGACAGGCGCGCGCAGGGGCAACGTCCACTGCGGCGTGCTCGCCGACGCTGCGCCGCTCGCCGCCGGCAGAAAAGTCGTCCTGTTGGCCTGTGGCGCGGATACGCTGCTCGCCGAGCCGGTGCTGCCGGTCAAGAGCGGCTCCAAACTCGCGCAAGTCGTTCCCTTCGCCCTGGAAGAGCAACTCGCCGCCGACGTCGAGAATCTTCATTTTGCCATCGGCAAGCGCGAAGGCCGTCCCGGCACGCCGGTGGCGGTCGTGGCGAAGGATTGCATGGATCGCTGGCGCGAGATGCTGCAAGCGGTCGGCTTGCATGCGGATGCGTTTTACGCCGAAACGGCCGCGTTGCCCGAAGCGCCGAACGCCGTGACGTTGCTGATCGAGGGAACGCGCGTCTACGTCAAGCGCGAGGCGAGCCCTGGGGCCGTTCTGGAAGTCGAACCGCTCATCGAAGCGCTGCAGCTTGCACTCGCCGCGGGCGAGCAAGCGCGTGAGCATGTGACGATTTACGTCTCGGAGGACGATTACGAGCGGGAGCGTGATCTGCTCGAGGGGCTGCGTGAATTCACCGCGAGCCTGCAAGTGAAGCTTCTCCCCGAGGGTCCGCTGCCTTTGTTTGCAGCAACGGCGCTGCGACGACCGCCCGTCAACTTGCTGCAAGGCCCTTACGCCGCGAAGACTAAACTGCGTTTGTCCTTCGCGCCCTGGCGCTACGCCGCGATGCTCGCAGCGGCATTTTTGACCAGCCATCTCGGTCTGAAAACGTGGCAGTACTTCCATTACACGGGCGAGGAAGCGCGTTTGAACGCCCAGATCATTCAGGTATTTCAGCAAGCGATGCCTGGCGCCCCCATGCCCGATCCCGCGGCCGCGCGCAAGCTGATGGAGTCGCGGCTGGCGCAGTTGCGCGGCGCCTCCCCTGACGGCGGAATGATGGTCGCGTTGGCCACGGTGGGTGAGGCGCTCGCGCAGATGCCGGACGCAAAAATCGAAGCGCTTTCGTATCGAGACAACATCACGGACCTGCGCGTCCTCGCGCCGTCCGTCGATGCGCTCGATCGCATTCGGCAGATTGCGACGCAACGCGGCATGAGCGCCGAGCTGCAATCGGCGAACCCGCGCGAATCGAAGTTCGAAGGACGGCTGCAGCTCAAGAGCGCCGGCGCATAGGCGATGCAGAAACTGAAGAACTGGTTCTTCTCACTCCAAACTCGCGAGCGCCTGATGGTGACGGCAGGCGCCGTGATCGCGGTCGTGGCGGCCATCTACGTGCTGGGGCTCGCCCCTTTCTATACAGCCATCGGCGAACGCGCTGAACGCGTCGCGCGCAAGGAAGGCGATCTCGCCTGGATGCGCAGCGCGGCCGGCGAGATGACGGCGCTCAATGCGACGTCGGCGGTTCGCGCCGCGCCCGGCGCCGAATCCCTTGTCGTCCTGATCGACCGCGCGGCGCGTGAGTGCGGACTCGGCGCGGCGCTGACCGGCCAGACGCCGAACGGCGCGAACGCCATTCGCGTGCGACTCGAGTCAGCTGAGTTCGACAAGCTCATGGTGTGCCTCGGCAACCTCCAGCAGGTGCATGCAATCAGCGTCGAGTCCGCGACCATCGACCGGACCGCGACGCCGGGCCTGGTCAATGCGAGCCTTGTGCTCAATCGCGCCGGATGATCCGAATGCAGGCGAGCATATGGCGGTGGCGGCCGCTGGTTGCGCTTGGGCTCGCCGCCTTCTTCGCCTTCGCCGTATGGACGTTGCCGGCGAGCCTGGCGCTGTCACGCCTGAGATCGATAGGAGTCGAAACCGCTGGCGTGTCAGGCACGATCTGGAGGGGCGAGGCGCAAGTGCTGCTCGTACGCGGCGTACGCGTGGGCCGAGTGCAATGGACGCTGCACGCTGCGCCTCTTCTCATTGGCCGCCTCGCAGCCGATCTCAAGGTCGCCCGAATCGACGGCTTCCTCGAGACCGCACTGGCGGCGTCCCCTTCCGGCCGCCTGCGGTTCGAGAACCTGTCTGGTTCACTGCCCCTTTCTGCGCTGCCGCCGCAGATGCTTCGAGGCGGCTGGAGCGGGACCCTGAACCTCAAGTTTGATGAGCTCGTCCTCGAAGAGGGATGGCCTACCTCGGCCACGGGAACCCTTCAAGCGCTTGACATCACCGGTCCCGTAGAGAGCCCGGCTAATTTGGGCAGCTACAAAGTGAGCTTTGCGGGCGATGATGACAAAACGGACGCATTGACCGGTCAGATCGTCGACATGGGCGGGCCGCTGCAGGTGAGCGGCGCACTGCATTTGAAGGCGCAGGATCGAAGCTATCTCATCGAGGGATACGTCGCATCGCGCGCCGATGCATCGCGCGCGTTGCAAAACGCCTTACAGGTCCTCGGTCCGCCGGATGAACAAGGTCGCCGCCAGTTCGGGGTGGAAGGAACGCTGTAGTCCCCCGCTCGCGTTCGAACAGCGTCTCGCAAAGCTCGCACCTGTGCGCACAATGGAGTCGGGAGAACGGATCAGGCCCATTTCCGCGGTTGTACCCGCGCTGCGAAGTAGGCCTCCGTGGCGTTGATGAGCTTCTGCTGTTCGGTATTTATCGATCCATCCATCGCCGCGAGCCGTCGCATCATGCGCAGCAATGAATTCACGGCCTCCGGCTCAAACCTCGGCGCGCTACGCTCAAGGATTTTGTCGAGGCGGTCGACCAGATAGATCTCGTCACGGATCAGGTGCGCGCTTGCGAGCAGTAAATCGCTCGCCTCATCGCGTGAGATCTGAAATTCGTTCTGAAACAGTCCGAGCAGCTCCTTCTTCTGATCCGAAGTGATCTCGCCGTCAGCCTTCGCGACCCCGAGCAGCAGCACGGCTGCCACATCCATAGGGCGATCAAGCTTGTAAATGGGCCGCCCCCCGTACGTCCTGCGCCATTGCCAGCGGCGATAGGCCAAAAAAGGATTCAAATCGCT
Source organism: Steroidobacter sp. (assembly GCA_036257205.1). Taxonomy (GTDB): domain Bacteria; phylum Pseudomonadota; class Gammaproteobacteria; order Steroidobacterales; family Steroidobacteraceae; genus Steroidobacter. The sequence continues at coordinate 9,186 of DATAFY010000042.1, forward strand.
GTAGCGAAAACCTGAACGCTGCAACGCGTTGAGCGCGTAAAGCAAACCGGCAAGGGCCGAAATAGCGGCGATGACGACGTGCATGGTTGGTCCCTGAACCCACGGGCTATCCGCGCGAAATTAGCACGTGCTTCGCCACCGAACCGAGACGCGGTTCATCCTGGCCGCGTCTAGTCGTTATCCATTCCCCCTCATCCCTTGTGCACAGAGGCGCTGACTTGCGCAGTTGGAGCGTAGGCCTGCGAAGCAAACCCGACCGCTAATCGCTAAGCGCTTTCCACCGGCACTTCACGCCATTCTTGCAGCAGCGGAAAGTACAGCGCCGCTTTGATCCGTTCGCGAGGTTTGAATGCGCTCATGAGCTTGACGTAGCGCGCGAGCTGCGGCCGATACCGCTTCACTTCCTCGGCAAGGAAGGCCTCGAGCCCGCCGCCTTCGTGCGTGCTCGTTTTGAAGTCCACGACCCAGCGGACGCCTTGCGCATCGACGAAGGTGCGATCGACCACGCCTGTAATGACCTGGCCTTCCGCCACGCCGCTCAACGCGAACTCTGATTCGGCTTCCTTAAGCGGCGACTCGAGCCCAAGGAGCCATCTGCCGCGCCGATCGCTGAGCGTACGCTCCAGCGCCAACAAGACTCTTTCGCACGCAGCCGGGCAACGCTCGGCAGGCACGCCTAACTCGGCGAGCTCAGCCGACAACCGCGCGCGATGCCGGGAAGGGTCGTTCGACAAAGCCCCGTCCCGCGTCAGACGGTCGAGCTCACGATGGACGAGCGTGCCCACGCGGCGGCTCACTTCGCTTACCCAATCGAACTCGGGCCGTTGGGAGCGCAGATCGAGCATCGAATCCTGGGGAGTTGTGAGGGCGGGCGGCGCTGGCGGCGGCGTCCAAGTCAGCGGCAGTCGCTTCAGTGATTGCGGCGAAGGCGCCGCCGCGCCGCTCGCCTGCATCGAGGAGGACGGCGCCGCGGTCGCAAACTGCGGAGCGAGCGTGCGCCATAGCATTCGCAGCATCGATCCTCTGGACGGCTCATTCAACGCGACTTCACGCTCGCGCATGCTCGCCCTCGCAACGCCGACCAAGTGCAGCGTGTGCTTCGCGCGCGTGGCCGCCACATAAAGCAACCGGGCGCGCTCTCGCAGCAGTCGCTGCTGCTCGAGCAATTCGATCCAGCGGTAGATCGAATCGGGTTGCGCACCTTCCGCGCGCAGCGGCGCGAGCACGATTCCGCCGTCTGGGCCGGCGATGCGCGTCCAGCGCAGCAGTTCGCGATTCTCCCCGCGCACCGTGCGATGCAGTCCCGGGACGATGACCGTGTCGAACTCCAGGCCTTTTGCCGCATGAATGGTCATCAGTTCGACCTGGGCCTTACCCTGCGGCTGGGAATGGGCGAACAGGTCTTCGAGCTGCTCTTCCAGTCTGGCGACGTCCTCGAGATCGC
>DATAFY010000063.1:0-1570 GCA_036257205.1 Steroidobacter sp.
CGAGCGGCGTGGGCTGCACTGTGTCATTGACCACCCAGGGACGCACGCTGATCGAACCAAAGCCGACGATTGCGACTTGGGGCGGATAGATGGCCGGCACGATCAGATCCACGCCTTCTTCGCCCAGACTGGTGACGGTGATCGTCGGCAAGGCCAGCTCCGAACCGCGCATGTGTCCGGCGCGCACGCGCGTGGCGAGGTCACGGAGTTCACCCATCAGCACAGACAGCGTCTTGCGATCTGCGTTGAGGATCGCCGGCGCGACCAGCCGACCGCCGCGCATCGCGATGGCCATGCCCACGTTCACGTCCTCCGCCCGCGAGAACTCCTCGTTCCTGTAGAAGCCGTTGAAATCCGGCGCCGCGCGGGCCGCAAGCGCAACCGCTTTCAGCAACAACGCCGACGGCAGCAGACGCTCCTCGATCTTCACCTCGGCGTTGTGTCGCTCGATCCAGTTGTGCGCCTTGAGAAAGCTGCAGGTGAGCGCCAGGTAGTAGTGCGGAATTTCGCGTTTCGAGCGCGACATCGCTTTCGCGATTACGCGTCGCATGTCATGCGGCGGTTCCGTCGCACGAGCGACGGTTGACGCCTCCACAGGGGCGACGCTCACCGCTGCGAGCTTCAACACATCATCCAGCGTCACGACGCCGCCGGCCCCCGTGCCGGTGACGGCGGCCAAATCGACGCCGAGCGCCCGCGCTCGCGCACGGGCGGCGGGAGAAACCTTCAGATGTCCAGTCGCGCGCGGCGCGGGTGGCGGCATCCCAACCGGTTCCGTCGCCGCGAGGCGCTCTTGCGCCTTCGCAGCGCCAGGTCGACCTGGCGCCTCAGCCTGCAAGGCGCCAGCCTGCGGCTCTTCTTCGCCGCTCAGCCGCGCGAGCGCTGTCCCGACGGGTACCCGCGCGCCTGGTTCAATCAACAGCGCCTCGACCGCGCCCGACGCGAACGCTTCCACGTCGATTACGCCCTTGTCGGTCTCCACCAGCGCGACGATGTCTCCGCGCTTGACCACGTCGCCTGGTTTGATGCGCCACTCGACCAGCGTCCCGGACTCCATGTCCGGTCCAAGCGAAGGCATGCGGAATTCATTGGACATGAGCAAGCATGCCCTTGACAGCGGATACGATCTGCGCGACCTGCGGCAGCGCCGCCTCTTCCATGTGCTTCGAGTACGGCACGGGCGCTTCGACGCTGCACACGCGCTGCACCGGGGCGTCGAGTTCGTAGAACGCCCGCTCCATGATCCGCATGCCCACTTCGGCCGACAGGCCGACGCTGCGCCAACCTTCATCCACAACGACGGCGCGATGCGTGCGCTGCACGGAGGCGACAAACGTCGCTTCATCGAGCGGCCGCAAGACGCGTAAATCGATCACCTCAGCCTCGACGCCCTGCGCGGCAAGTTGCTCCGCCGCCGCCAGGCACTTGTGCAGCGACGCCCCATAGGTGATGAGCGTGACATCGCGTCCCGGCCGACGAATCGCCGCACGATCGATGCTCGCCGCCGCCGACGCCGGCGTCAGGTCGCCCTGGAGGTTGTACAGGTTCATGTGCTCGAAAATGATCACCG
>DATAFY010000112.1:0-12964 GCA_036257205.1 Steroidobacter sp.
AAGCCCATGCAGCCTGAGCTGATGGAAGCAGTGAGAGGTAGCGATGAACGACATGACGAACTTTCGGGGACATATTCAAGATGTCGTCTCCTCTTGGGAGCGTGAGCGGCCGGACCTGGATCTGTCGAATTTTCTCTTGGCCATCTGCGTGATGCGGCTTGGCCGCATCCTCGACGACTCATATGACCGGATGTGCCGCAAACGTTACGGCATCAGCGGTGCAGACATGCGCGTTCTGTTCGCGCTGCGACGCGCGGGCAAGCCCTATGCACGTCGTCCCACGGATCTGTTTCGCGCCCTACTGGTTACCTCAGGTGCCATTACGAAGCAGGTCGACCGATTGAGTAATCTCGACTTCGTCGAGCGCATGGATGATCCCGCCTATACAGGCGGCGTGCTGATCGCCCTGACCGGCAAAGGGTTGCGAGCGGCGAACTCGGCCGCAGAATGGCTTACGGAAAACTCGCCGATTAGCCCCGGCCTAGCGAAGATGACAGCAGCCGAACGGAACGCAGGACGCCGTTTTGTCCAGCAAGCACTCGAAAACCTCGAGCAGTCTGCTGCACTCGAAGCGAATTCGCGTCGGAATGAGAAGCGCACGAAGGTTACACGCCGACGCACCGCGCGCTCTGCAGCCTGACAGTGCACTCGGTGCAGCACGCTCCGTGCGCACCAATTAGCGTGGCTTCAGCCGCGCATCAAGTTCGTGCAGGAATTCAATGCCCCGCCGCTCGGCAGCCATGCCTGGCACCGCCCAGAAGTGCTCGAGTTCGACCAAACCTCGATAGCGCCGATCGACTAGACGCTGCAGGAACGGCGCGAGGGAGATTTCGCCGGCCTCGGGCTCAACACGTCCTGGAACATTCGCTACCTGGACGATTTCGACGGTATCCCACACTCGATCAAGATTGGTGAGCAGATCGCCATCCATGATCTGTACGTGCGCAGTATCGAAGATCAGCCGCACGCGTGGACTCGCGACGGCTCGCGCGACCAAGTAGGCATCGCCGATGTGCTGCAGAAGCATGCCAGGCAACGCCTGCGCGTTGGTCGACTCGAGGCAGAGGATGACATCGGAACGCTCCGCTACATCGGCCGCTTCGCGGAGACTGTCAATAAACTGTGCCAACTGGATCGCCTGGGGCACGCGGGCATCCGCTCCGCTCAGAATGGCAATGCAGCGTGCTCCGATGCGTCGTGCGGCCTCGATCGCAGCCTCGAGCTCACGCAGGCGCAGTTCGCGATCGCTTGCTGTCGTACTTGACCAGAGAGGCGCCCTCACAATCTCCATTGGAGCGTACAAGACACATCCGGGTTCGATCGACAGTCTCGCGAATGCTCTTCCAATGCGATCTGCCTCATCCGACGGGCGTTGCCGCACGAGAGCGTCCTGCACGCCCGCAAATCCCAGCCTGTGCGCAAACTCAATGTGCGCAACCGGATCGGCGGTACCAACGCTCGCAGCAAACAACGGCGCATCGAGCGAACGGAATCCGAGGTGCGAGGCATATCGAAGTCGCCAGTCCACGGATCACCCCCGCAGGTCCAACCAGGTTGAATCGAGCTGGTTCACCGCCGGACAACCCACCAGCGCCAGACACCGGTCCAGTTCCTCCGCGAGAATCCCTAGCGCGCGATCTGCGCCGGCCCGTCCCGCCGCGGCAACTCCGTAGAGTCCCGCTCGTCCAGCCATCGCGGCAGTGGCCCCCAACGCGCAGGTCCTGGCGATATCCGAACCGCGCCGAATGCCACCGTCCACGAAGATCTCTACCCGGCCACCCACCGCGGCGACAATATCCGGCAATGCCCTGATCGAGGACGTCGCCGCATCCAATTGACGTCCTCCATGGTTCGATACGGCGATTGCATCGACACCTGCCCGTACGGCACGTTCGGCGTCCTGCGGATGCAGGATGCCCTTGAGAACCAGCTTGCCACCCCACTCTTCGCGGACCCGCTTCAACCGGTCCCAGGTGAGCGAGGCGTCGAGGTTTGACGTCATCAGCGCGGCAAGCGAGGCGACGCTGGTGGCATGCTTACCGTCGACGAAGTTCTGCATTCGGGGGACGCCGTGCGCGAGGATCTGCGCCGTCCAGCGCGGGCATCTGACGATGTCCCACAGCAGTCGCGGTGTGGGTCTAAGCGGCACAGTGAATCGATTGCGAACATCGCGAAGACGTCGCCCGAGAATCGGCACATCCACAGTCAGCACGAGCGCATCGCAGCCAATCGCTCGAGCGCGAGTCATGAGCGAGCGCGTCAGCTCACCGTCCTTGTACGCGTATGCCTGAAACCAGAGTCGTGCATCAGGTGCCGAATCGCGAATTGCCTCCATGCGGACGCTGGAGGAAGTGCTGATGGTAAAGGGCACTCCGGCTGCACTGGCCGAGCGCGCCAGCGCGATATCAGCCTTGGCCCAAACCAGCGCCGCAAGTCCGGTCGGCGCGACTATCAGCGGCAGCGTACTGCGGGTACCGAGGATCGTCGTACTGCAATCGCGCTTCGCCACGTCCACCAGAACCCGCGGTCGCCACGAAACCCGATCGAAGTCCGCAGAGTTCCAACGCAGTGTGAGCTCATCGTCCGCGGCGCCGTCGATGAAGTCGAAAACCGCTCGCGGCAGCCGCGTACGAGCCATGCGGCGCAACTCATCGATCGTTCCGGCTCGCACCGCAGTCATCCAGGCCCCGTTGATCCAATGTCACGTCGCTGATTGTGGCTTCCGAGGAAGATAGCAGATTGATGCAAAGACCACAGCCTGCGCCGGACGAAAGCGCCGCGAAGGTACATCTGGATCCCCGTCCACGCAGTCTGCAATTTCAGTTTTGACGAGCGGTCTCTGCCTCGATATCTTCCAAGGAAGATATGGCTATATGACAAGGGGCAGCGCAATGTCGCAACTGAGCAGAGACGGCGTGGCGCTCGTGACTGGCGGGAACAAGGGCATCGGGTTCGAAGTCGCGCGTCAGCTGAGCGCTCGGGGTTTCCACGTGCTCCTTGGCGCCCGCGATGCAGAGCGCGGACGCGCTGCCGCCACGTCATTGAAGACCCAGGGGGCTCGCGTCGATTTCGAGCATCTGGATGTCAGCGATGACGAATCTGTTCGAGAGGCAGCGCGCAGAATCAACGCTGCTTGCGGCAAGCTCGATATCCTCGTCAACAACGCTGGCGTCCTCCTCGAAGCCATTGCTCAGTCCCGGCCGAGTTCCACCGCGATCGATATTCTCCGCCTGACTTGTGCTACCAACGTCTTTGGCGTGGCCGCAGTCACCAATGCAATGCTGCCCCTTCTGAGGCGCTCAGTCGGTGGCCGCATCGTGAATGTCTCGAGCAAGCTTGCGAGCCTTTCGCTGGCGGATCGCACCTGTCATGGTGAGAGTCAGGAGCGTTACTTCAACTTGCTGGCTTACAACACGTCCAAAGCCGCACTGAATGCACTCACGCTCCAATACGCAATCGAGCTTCGGGATTCGCGCATTAAGGTCAATGCCGTCGATCCCGGCCACTGCGCGACTGATATCAACGGCCGCATCGGCGATCGTCACCCCTCGGAGGCGGCGAAGGTGGTGGTCGCGGCCGCGACATTGCCCGATGACGGACCGACTGGCGCGTTCATCAGCGAAGATGGACGCCGCGCCTGGTAGCGGCTGCGCGGTTTGACCTGCAAGCGTGACCCGCATAATCTTCCATGGAAGATCAGAATCTGCGTGGAGTCCTGGATGCCCCTGTTGCGAGTGGTCGATCAGCACGGTGTGGAGCACGAAGTCGATGCTCCCGCGGGCCTGCGGTTGATGGAGGTGCTGCGAGAGCTGGATTTTGGCGTCCCGGCTATCTGCGGGGGTATGTGCTCGTGTGCGACGTGTCACGTTTACGTGGACGATGCGTGGCTTGCGCGTCTGCCGGAGCCGATGTCCGATGAACGTGAATTGATCGGGGAACTGACCCACGGGTCGCCCCAATCACGCTTGTCCTGCCAGCTTCAGCTGGACGACACGCTCTCCGGCCTGCGCGTCACGATCGCGCCCGAAGAGTAGACGTGAGGTGCGTGGGAGGATAGATCCTTCAGCCTGCCGGGCGAATCTCTGGCAGCGCCGCGATCGCGTGAGTGCCGCCGTCGAGCGTCAGCACATTTGCAGTGACGTAGCCCGACAGATCGGAAGCCAGATACAGGATCGCGCTTGCCACGTCTGCGGGAATAGCCACGCGGCCGAGCGGATTGCTCTGCGACACCTGGTCCCAGAAATTCTCACTGAGCCGGCTCAGCAGTCGCGGCGTGCGTACGAATCCGGGCGCAACTGCATTGACGCGTACACCACGCGAACCAAGTTCGTGCGCGGCGCACCTTACCAAGTGATGCAGCGCAGCCTTCGCAGCGCCATATGCCGCCTGTTTTGCAACGCTGACGAGGCCCGAGATTGACCCTACGAACACCATGGACCCGCCCCCGCGCTCGGCAAGCGCCGCACCACCGAGCTGGATCGCGAGCCATGCGTGCCGCAGCACCAGATCGAACTGACTGTCCCATGCCTGATCGTCCATTGCATTGAGCTCACCGATGCTCGCAATGCCGACGATGTCAATGACACCGGCGAAGCGCTTGCCGAAGGAGGACGTGGCGCTCTCAACCACACGCTGCATGTCTTCGCGCGAAGTGACATCGGCGACAACGGGAATGCCGGATACCTCGCTCGCCACGTTCTGCGCCAGCGCTTCCTCGCGATCAACGCATAGAACCTGCGCTCCCGACTGTGCCAAGGCGTGGCACGTCTGTCGCCCGATCCCATCGCCCGCACCCAGGACGAGGTAGCCCCTGCCGTCCAACCGCAGAAGTTTCGTGTACTCCGGTACCGCCTTGCTGTCCGGATACTGTGTCACGTCAGACCCTCCACCGCATCGCGCATCGCCTTCGCAACCTGCTTCTGTGCATATTCCGCCTCGCGCACGATGCCACGCATCCCGAAGAACGTATGCAGCATGCCCGCATATCGCACGTGAACGGCATCAACTCCTGCCTCCGACAGCTTCTGCGTGTATGCATCAGTGTCATCTCGCACGGCATCGACTTCGGCGGAGATGAGCACGGCAGCTGGAAGCTCTGCATGCGAAGGTGCAAGGAGCGGTGACAGGCGCCAGTCAGTGGCATCGACGCCGTGATTGAGTGCGTACGTTCCAAAGGCGTGAAAGACATCGCGGCGCGTCTGCAGAAATCCTTCAGCAAACTGCTCGAGCGACTCCGAGTCGAGACGCGCATCGACAGCAGGATAGACCAGAGCCTGCAGCGCGATGCGCGGAAATCCTGCATCCCGCGCCAGCAAGCAAACCACGGCAGCCAGGTTGCCCCCCGCCGACTCGCCCAACACCGTCATTCGCGGCGCATCGACATTCAGAGCAGCCCCGTTTTTTGCGACCCACTGAGTTGCCGCCCAGGCATCGTCCAGCGCTGCCGGAAACACGAACTCGGGAGCGAGCCGGTAATCCACGCTCACCACGGCCAAGCCTGAGTCGTTGGCCACATGTCGACAGGTCGCATCGAAGCTATCGAGGCTACCCATGAGCCAACCGCCGCCGTGGAAAGCCATTACGATTCCGGCGGGATTCGGCGGCCGGTAGAGTCGCAGTGCGATGTCCCCGCGCGGCCCAGGCACGCGAAGATCACGCACGGTCTCGATGGCCGGTCCTCGCGGACGGCTCGCGGTGCGCAGTGCGATCTGCGCTCGTGCCTGCTCGATCGAAACATCCGCTAGTGTGGGTTGGCCCCGACTCGCCTCGATGAGTGGGCGCAAGCGCGGATGCACGAAAACCATGGAAGCGAACCCTCCAAACACCGTCAGACTGGGGCGCGTGCAGATGTTCGGCGGACATGCGCCGGCACGAGCGCGCGCCAGTGCACGCCTGGTTGCAGACGCCCAATGGCTCCCCTGACGTGAGTGACGTCTTCCTGAACACCGACGGGATCCTCTCCGCGCTCTGCAGCTTTGGCGCACTTGATGAGCACTCGAAAGAGGCGGTTCACAGCCGCATCGCTGATTGCGAGCGACTCGCGGCTGCGGTCCCGGATGGGGCCCGCCGACACGGATGCGACGACGTCCTCTTCCACAAGCCCCGGCATGCCGCTGAAACTGCGTCCGCTGCGCATCGCTTCACGATCCTGCAGGTAGCGATTTGCTCGCGACGGCTTCACAGATGAGTCGCCTCGCAATCCGTAACCCGACGCAGTCGGCAGGTCGAGGCCGATGAACTTCAGCTGCTCGCTGCGCAGCGGCTCTTCGCCGATCGCCCGCTCTGGGTCCCAGAATATATGGAAAAAGCTGCAGCGCTCGTCGTTGATTGGGACCACGAGCGTGGCAACGTCTCCATTCGGGTTGAGTACCGTGCACGGGACCACAAAGGCCGTGACACGCGCCAGAATGTGCTCACCCGCCTCATCCGTTGCGGCGCGCAGCGCCGCGTAATGAAAGCCGAAGGTCGTTTCTTCTTCCTCGATCCGCGGCGCCAGATCGAATTGCATCGCGCCGACCTTGTTGGCGAAAGTGAGCTCCGAGTCGCCGCTCGCCCGCAGGCTGTTGGAGTGCAGGATGCCCAGATGCGATGAGTCCACGAGACCTTCGATCACCTGCACGAAGTTGCACTCGTGAACGTGCACTGTGTGCAGACGGTGCGCGTCGTCGACTCTTGTCCAAGGCCATTCGGGGAATGGCGGCAACTTCTCCGCCGGACCGAGATACACCCAGATCAACCCGCCCGCCTCGCGCACCGGATAGGCCCGGGCACGGATCCGGTTCTTGAACTTCGCATCCGGAACGTTGGGGGTATCGAGCACCGTACCGTCCACGGCGAACTTCCAACCGTGGTAAATGCAGCGGATCCCGCCCTCCTCTACGCGGCCTAGCAACAGCGATGCGCCGCGGTGACAGCACTGCTCATCGAGCAGACCCACCTGTCCGTTGGTATCGCGAAATGCCACGAAGTGCTCGCCCAGGAGCTCCACGTGTTGTGGATCGCAATCCGGATTGGGCAACGCCGAGGAATGCAGCGCCGGCAGCCAGTACCGGCGCATCGCTTCGCCCATCGCCGAGCCCGGTCCAACTCGGCACATCAGCTCGTTTTCCTCTCGGGTGAGCATCTCAAGTCACACGGGCGCAGAGTCGGACGAGCGTGCCACAACTTTTGTGTCGGCAGAGACAATGCGCTTATGCCCCGGGGCGAGCGATTGCCAAGGCTGCCCGTCGGGGACCGTGCCCTCGATCCCAATCACTCGGGAAATGTCGACTGGTGGGACGAGACCGACCGGGTCCCGACCTTCACGAACCTGACGGGCGCACTTCAAGAGCACTCGATAGAGACGACCGATCGCCACATCGGCGATCGAGAGCATTTCCTTCGTGCGGTCGCGAATGCCGCCGGCCGACACCGCCACAGCCGCATCTTCCTGGGTGAAGCTGTGCAGGCCAGTCCAGTGACCCGTGCGCATGGCGTCGCGATTCTGTTGGTAACGGTTTTCCCGGCACGGCCGATCAGGCGCATCGCAAGTGCGTGTGCTCAATGCGTAGCTATCGAGCGCTTCATCATCGAGGCCGACGAACTTGAGCTGCTGGCTGCGCAGCGGCTCCTCGCCGATGCGCCGCTCGGCGTCCCACCAGATATGATAGAAATTCGTGCGCGTGTCGTTGACGGGCACGACTGCGAATGCGAGGTCGCCGTTCGGGTTTGCCACAAAGCATGGCGCCACGAAGGCTGCGATGCGAACGAGCGTGCCTGTATCTTCGCCTGCCTTCCGACGCAACGCTGCGTAGTGGAAACCGAACTCGGTGTCCTCGGCCTCGATGCGCGGCGCAGCGTCGATCTGCATCTTGCCGACCTTCTGCGCGAATGTGAGCGCCGAGGCGCTCGTCGCTTGCATGCCGTAGTCATGAAGGATATTGAGGTGCGAGGAATCGACCAAGCCCTCGACGACCTGCACGTAGTTGCAATTGACGACGGCACAAGCATTGATTCGATGCGCAGCGTCTAGTTTGGTCCAAGGCCACTCGGGAAATGCCGGGACCTTCTGGGCCGGGCCGAGATACGCCCAGATCAATCCACCGGCTTCGCGCACGGGATAGGCGCGGGCACGAATCCGGTTCTTGAACTTCGGATCCGGCACGTTGGGCGTGTCGAGCACTGTTCCATCCACGGCGAACTTCCAGCCGTGATAAACGCAGCGGATGCCGCACTCCTCCACCCGGCCCAGCAGCAGCGATGCACCGCGATGACAACACTGCTCATCGAGCAGCCCTACCTTTCCGTTGCTATCGCGAAACGCCACGAAGTGCTCACCCAGGAGTTCCACGTGCTGTGGGTCGCAATCCGGATGCGGCAGCGCCGACGAATGTAGTGCCGGCAGCCAGTACCGGCGCATCGCGTCGCCCATGGCGGAGCCAGGCCCCACCCGGCACATCAGCTCGTTTTCTTCCCGGGTCAGCATGCGGCCCCCCATACAATCAGTCAGTTGATCTTCTATTGAAGATAGATAAAGGTGCCTAAGGTCGGTCACGCCTGCCGCGACCCGTTCAGGTCCCGGTTCTCCAATGATTGGGAGCGAGATCGCGCCAGCTATCGCGCGCGTTGGCAGGTACGAACGCGTCAGGTGCACCTACGTCGGTAATATCTCCTGGCATCGCGACAGGGTCGCCGCCCTTCTCGACGTCCGCGGCAGAGCGCAGCAGCATGCGTCGAATCTCGACGATCGCTCGATCGGCCGGCACCAAGTGCTCTTGAGTGCGATCTACTATGGGACCCATCGACAGCGACATCGCTGCGTCCTCCTGCTCGATGCCACCAAGTCCAGTCCAGCTCTCTCGCATGCGGCTGCGATCCTGCCCGAGTTGATCGCTCCAAGTGGCTCGGTACACACAGTCCTTTTCAGAATAGAAGCGCGAGTCGTCGAGCCCGAGAAGAGCAAGATTCTTGGCTCGATCGATCGGCTCACTGCCGTGAATGACGATGAACGTACTCGTGTTCTCATCATCGGCGGGTGTTTCGAAGACAGTAAACAAAGTTGTCGGCGCCGGGATGATGCGCGTCGACGGCATGATATAGGGGACCACACGGACATTGAGCTGTTCGCTGCCGTTGGCTTTACCGACCCCGCGGAATGCGGCGTAGTTGAAGCCGAAGTCCGTTTGCTCGAGGATCAGTTTCGGGTCGTTGTCCTCTACGGCCAGTACGGCTGGGTTCAGTCGATCAGGATTGGGCGTGAATGTCGCATCCAGCCACCCCGGGCGCGCGACATTGCTATGCAAGATGCCCACGTGCGAGCTGTCGAAGCCGCCCTCGACGAGTTGCAGATAGTTAGCATTCACGTTGATGCGGATGACCGTGCGGTTCTGCTGAGCCGCGTTCATGAACGCATAGCGCGTAAACGGCGGCTGCTTTTCCTGCGGGCCGAGATACGCCCAGATGAGACCGCCCTCCTCGCGCACGGGATACGAGCGGGCTTTCACCCTGTCCTTGAACGCCGGTCCGGAGTAGTTGGGCGTTTCCTGCACTCGTCCGTCCACGCCGAACTTCCAGCCGTGATACAGACAACGGATACCACACTCCTCCACGCGCCCAAGCGCCAGCGATGCGCCGCGATGCGGGCACGCCTCTTGAAGCAGGCCCACCGCACCCTTGGTGTCGCGGAAAGCCACTAGGTTCTCGCCGACCAAGCGCACCCGCAGTGGGTCGCTGTCATTCTTGGGCAACTGCTCCGAAGTGCACACGGGCAGCCAAAAGCGCCGGAACACCGCGCCCATTGCGGATCCAGGGCCTACACGACAAACACGCTCATTGTCTTCTCGGGTCAACACAGCTTGCTCCAGAGTGGCGATCGCGCCTTCCGGTGCGGTAATCTTCCATGGAAGATGACACGCGCCGCACCGCCGGTCAAGGCGTTTGCGCCCGCGCCTGTGCCAGTTCGCTGCCGGAGATCGGGAAATGGGAGAGGAAAAGCAGTACTGCTCCGGACGCGTGGCGGTCGTCACCGGCGCCGGTCGCGGTATTGGTCGTGCGCACGCGCTCGCGTTTGCCGCTGCTGGCGCCAGCGTAGTCGTCAACGACCTCGGTGTGAGCTACTCCGGTGAGAAGGAGCGCATCTCCCCTGCCGACGAAGTCGTGGATGAGATTCGCAAGGGCGGTGGGCAAGCCGTCGCAAACTACTGTGACGTCGCTGAGTGGGCTGGCGCCCAAGCCCTCCTCGAAACCGCGCTCCAGGCTTTCGGCAAGGTCGACATTCTTGTGAACAACGCTGCGATCATCCGGCCAGACGCGCTGATTCAGACGCGCGAAGCGGATTTCGACGAAGTCGTACGCGTGAACCTAAAGGGGACTTTCTGCCCGAGCCGCGCTTTCGCCGAGCATTGGGTAAATCGAGCGCAAGCCGGGAGCCTCGTAGAGGCCAGCATCATTTGCACCACGTCGAGAGTAGGACTGCACGGTACCCCATTCTACCTCGTGTACGGCTGCACGAAAGCCGCTGTTGCCTACTTCGTCGAAAGTTCGGCAGCAGAGCTCCAGCAGTACGGCATTAGGGTGAATGGTGTCGCTCCGCGCGCAGACACGCGGATGATGGGCGATGCCACGCGACGACTGGCGCAAGTCGCCGGTGGCGCCGGCGTGAAGGCTGTTTTCGACGCCTTGAAGTCTGCGCTGCCAAAGGCTGACGAGCGGATGGACCCAGCGAGCATTTCGCCGCTCGTTGTCTGGCTTGCAAGCGATTGTTCGAAAGCCGTGAATGGCAAAGTGTTTTCTGTGATGACAGGCCGCATCGGTCTGCATGAAGGCTGGCGTGAGATCGGACACGTGCAGCTGCCGTCATCACACACGGTCGAGCACGTCGCACGCGAAATCCCAGCTCTGCTGGCCAAGTGACTTGTACTCTGGAGAGGGTCGATGCATGTCGTAGTAGTTGGCGCCGGACAGGCTGCGGCTCAAGCGATCGAAACGTTGCGCCGTCGGAATTTTACCGGGCCGATCACGCTGATCGGCGATGAACCGATACTCCCCTACCAGCGTCCGCCGCTTTCGAAGAAGCTGCTGTCGGGCGAATTGGAGCGAGACCGCCTGTTGATCCGGCATGCACGCTACTACGAAGAACATGGAATCACGCAGCTGTTGGGGAGGCGAGTTGTCTCCATCGATTGCAGTGCCCGCACGGTGCGCTGTGACGACGACACGCTCGTTTCCTACGATGCCTTGCTTCTGGCAACTGGCAGCCGCCCTCGACGCATCGCTGTGCCTGGTGGAGATCTTGCGGGGGTCTGCTATCTACGAACAGAGAGTGACGCACTCGCGTTGCGCGACGAGTTGAAACCTGGCCGACGTCTGGTCGTTGTGGGCGGTGGCTACATCGGTCTGGAGGTTGCGGCGACGAGCCGAGAACGCGGCGTTGAAGTGACCGTGCTCGAAATGGCAGATCGCGTCATGAACCGCGTCACTTGCTCAAAGCTCTCTGCCTTCCTTGCCCAAGAACACGAACGTCACGGCGTGCGCATCCACTGCCAAGCACGGGTCAACGCGATACTGGCTGACGCGCAATCACGTTCAGTACGCGCGGTCCGTTGCGACGACGGCACTGAGCACCCGGCTGACCTTGTGCTAATCGGCGTTGGTGTCGAACCTGTTGATGAGCTTGCCAAAGCGGCAGGGCTTGACTGTTCGAACGGCATCGTCGTTGACGCAAGCTGTCGCACCTCCGATCCGTACATTTTTTCAGCGGGCGACTGTACGAACCATCCTAGCCTTCGGTACGGAGGGCGTGTTCGCCTGGAGTCGGTGGACAATGCCTTCGAACAAGGCACGACAGCCGCGCTCTCCATACTGGGAGAACACGCACAGCACTCAAAGACTCCCTGGTTCTGGTCGGACCAGTACGATCTGAAGCTCGTCATTGTTGGCCTCTGCAGCGGGCATGATGCAGTCGTGGTCCGTGGCGATCCGCATTCGCGCGCGTTCAGCCTCTGTTATCTGCGCGACGGCGAGCTGATTGCAATTGATACCGTGAACAGTCCCAAGGATCAGATGGCCGCGCGAAAGCTGATCGCCGCTCGAGCGCGCCCAGATCCAAACAAATTGGCCGACGTCACCACGCCGCTGAAGGACAGTGTTACCTTGTGACAAGACTATCGCTGCTCATTACCTGCCCGCTGCCAGACGAAGTTCAAGAAGCGTTCGCGTCACGACACGACGTTGTTGCTTGTCCTCTGCACGGTACGCCAGATCCCCTCGAGCTGCGTCAAGCCCTTGACGGGAGGAACGTGCTGGTCACGTCCGTGGGAATGCGGTTGAACGCGGAGGCCATTGCCTCGTTCCCGACTGATACGCGAGTAATCGCGACCTACTCAGTAGGCCACGAGCATATCGATCTCATGGCGGCGAAGGCGCGGAACATCGCTGTGCTCAATACACCTGACGTGCTCACGGATTCCGTCGCCGACGCAGCAATGCTCCTGCTCTTGGGTGCGGCGCGGCGCGCGACGGAAAGCATCGCACTCGTGCGCAGCGGCCGCTGGACAGGTTGGACACCGCGGCAGCTCAACGGCATCGAGCTCTCCGGAAAGAATATCGGAATACTCGGCATGGGTCGCATTGGCCGCGCGATCTCTGCGCGGTGCCGAGCCTTTGGCATGCACGTGCACTACCACAACCGCACCAGACTGCCCCCAACGATCGAGCTGGACGCGGTGTTTCATTCGAGCCCCGAGTCGATGCTGGCCGAGGCAGATGTGCTCGTGCTGGCATGCCCGTTGACGCCGCAGACTTTCAGGTTTCTCAACGCCGAGACCATCGCGCGGCTGCGTGCAGGCGCCATCGTGATCAACGTGGCGCGCGGGGACCTCGTACATGATGACGCATTGATTGCAGCACTCAGCAGCGGCCGGATCCGTGCAGCTGGACTCGATGTGTTCGCAGGCGAACCGAACCTCGACGTTCGGTACCTCGATCT
>DATAFY010000152.1:0-2063 GCA_036257205.1 Steroidobacter sp.
GGACTATCTGCTACACGATCCGGAGCACTTCGGCGCCTGCGCCCGCGGCCCGTTCTCGCGGGACGCCTACTTCATCGTGGACCGGCCTCCGACCAGCGAATACGGCGTCGCGGTGCAGGGCCTCAGCCGCGACAAGGACGCTTTGCTCGGCCGTTCGACACGCCATCTGTTCGCCGCGCCGTGGCGCGACAAGACATTGTTCGGCGTATGGCATCGCCACTTTCAGGAGCCTCCGGACGCCGCTTGCGTCGAGCGCGAGGAAATCGACCGCTGGATCGACGAGCTGAACTCGGTTTATCCGGAACTGCGACTCGCAGACTCGGAAGTTACGTTCGCGAACTGCGGTCTGGTTCCGTTCGGCGAGACGGCGACCGAGACGGAGCTGAGTTTTGGAAAGGAATCACGAATCGTTGATCATCGTGCGCTGCACGGCGTCAGCGGGCTCGTGAGTCTGGTGGGCATTCGCTTCACGACCGCCCGAGCCGATGCGCGGCGTGCGCTGGATCTGCTTCTCACGCAATTCCCCACACGTCCGGCGCCGGCTGCGGCCACGGATCGTCTGCCGTTGCCTGGCGGCGACATCGACGACTTCCATGCGTTTCAGCTAGGCGCGCAACGCGCAGAACCTGCGATCGATACGCATGTACTCACTTCACTGCTGCGTAATCATGGCGCAGAGTACTGGCGAGTGCTCGATGCAACGAACGGCGCGCGCAGCGCGCTCGTCCGCGGAACAACGACTCTCTGCGCAGAGTTGTGGCACGCAGTGGGATGTGAGATGGCGATGCATCTCGAGGACGTTGTGATGCGTCGGACAGACCTCGCGGCGGGTTCTCACCCAGGCCGTGCGGCGCTGGATGAGTGCGCAGCGCTCATGAGCCAGCGTCTTGCCTGGTCGACGCGACGCACTGCGGATGAAGTGGCTGCGACGGAGCGTACGCTCGCCAGGCATCTCGCGCGGGAAAGTCGACCGGGCAGCGACGAATCGCATTTAAAAGACAAAGCGTATGCGGCCACGGCAGGCGTCGACAATCATTCAGTGCAGAGACGCGCATGACAACCGATGACATCAAGGGCGTTCGTTTGCTCGTCACCGGGGCGACTGGATTCATTGGTTCGCGTCTGGCGTTGCACGCGCATCGTCTCGGAATGGATGTAGTCGCCACGGGTCGCGCGGAGACAGACGTCGAAATCGACCGGCTGAAGGAGCTGCGCGCGGCGAGCGTCCCCGTTGAAATCGGCGTACTGCAGGATGTGGATTTCGCCCGACGCATAACCGACGAACGTACAATAGTGATTCATCTCGCCGCGGCACAGCATGAATCCGAGATGCCCGAAGCCTATTTCCGGTCCGTCAACGTCGACGGCGTTCGCGTGCTCCTGGAAGCGTGCCAGCGCGCCTCGGTGCATCGATTCGTCTATGGAAGCACGATTGGGGTCTACGGAGACGCGCATGCCGCCGTTCTCGACGAAACATCTCAGCCCTGTCCGGATAACATTTACACGCGCACGAAGCTGGAGGCGGAAGCCCTCGTGCACTCGTACGCTAATACGTTCGAGTCCTGCGTGATCCGCATTCCGGAAACCTATGGGCCGGGGGACCAGCGTCTCCTGAAGCTGTTCCGCGCCATCGATCGCGGGCGGTTCGTCATGATTGGCCGCGGTGAAAACCTGCGCCAGTGTCTCCATGTGAGCGACCTGGTTCGCGGGCTGGTGCTGGCCGCTCGGCATCCGGCTGCTCCTGGCGAAATTTTCGTACTGGCGGGTCGCGAAGCGATGACCACGAACGAGATGGTGCGTGACATTGCAGCGGCGCTCGATCGGCGGCCGCCGCGCGTACACGCGCCGTTGTGGCCGTTCGTGCTTGCTGCCCGCGTGCTGGAGACTGTGTTGCCGTCGCTACACGTGAAACCGCCGCTGCACAGCCGTCGCCTCGACTTCTTCCGCAAGTCGTTTGTCTTCTCGACGGCGAAGGCGCAGACGCTGCTCGGCTTCCAGCCCGAAATCGACTTTCTCACTGGCGCCGCAGAGACGGCGCGATGGTACCGCTTGCGCGGATACCT
>DATAFY010000166.1:0-7984 GCA_036257205.1 Steroidobacter sp.
ATGGGTTTTTTATCGCCGCTCCTCCGGACAGGAATAAAGCCGGACATTGAGGAGCTTTGCTTGAAACCTCCGTTTGACATCGCCGCCGATCTGGACACGCCGGTATCGGCCTACTTGAAGCTCAAACCGTTCCGTCCGCGCTTTCTGCTGGAGAGCGTGGAGGGCGGCGAACGTCTGGCGCGCTACTCCTTCATCGGTTTTGGGGACTGTCTCGAACTGCGCCTCGATGAACGGGGATTGACCATCGACGGCCGCACGACGCCTGCGCCCGCGAGCCAACGTGAGCTCCTGGACGCCTTCCGCGCCGCGCTTGCGCGAGCCCCGCAGCCCGGCCCGTACATTGCAGGCGTGCCGTTGCTTGGAGGTCTGGTCGGCGTTGCGGGTTACGATCTCGTTCGGCGCTTTGAGCGGTTGCCGCCGCGCATCGCGACGACCGAGCCCACGCCGGAAGCTCACTATCTCGCCCCGCGCTCTCTACTTGTGTTTGATCATCTCACCCGTGCCATCGCGCTGTTGCATGCGGGCGGGGAGGCCGAGCGCGCGGCGCTGCGCAAAGAAGTGATCGCGGCCCTGCGCGGGCCGTTGCCGCAAAACGGCAAACCGGTTCGCTACTCGCCGCCGATCGGCAGCCTGAGCGAGGCCGAGTTCATCCGCGCCGTTCAGCGCACGAAGCAGTACATCGCGGCGGGGGACGTATATCAACTCGTGCTGTCGGTGCGCTTCGCGGGGCGCTGCGAGCTCGAGCCGTTTGAGACCTACCGCGCGCTGCGGCTGCTGAATCCCTCGCCCTACATGTACTACTGCGACATCGGCGATTGCGTAGTGGTGGGCTCCTCTCCAGAGGCGTTGGTAAAGCTCTCGCACGGGCGCGCTCAGATGCGGCCGATCGCGGGGACGCGGCCTCGCGGCGAGGACGCCGCCCACGATGCGCGGCTCGAGGCGGAATTGCTGGCCGATCCGAAAGAGAACGCCGAACACGTCATGCTCGTGGATCTCGCGCGCAACGATCTCGGGCGCGTGGCGAAGGCAGGCAGCGTGAACGTGAGTCCTTACCGCAGCATCGAGCGCTACAGCCACGTGATGCACATCGTGAGCGGCGTGAACGGCGAGCTTGCCCCCGGCAAGGATGCATTCGATCTGTTCGCTGCGGCGTTCCCCGCAGGAACGCTCGTCGGCGCGCCGAAAGTGCGCGCCATGGAGATCATCGATGAGCTCGAGCCCGTACGACGCGGCTTCTATGGCGGCACAGTCGGCTATTTCGGCAACGGCGGCGACATGGATCAGGCGATCACTATTCGAACCATGGTGTTCCGCGGCGATGAATACAGCTTCCAGGCGGGCGCGGGCATCGTGGCCGACAGCGTGCCCGAAATGGAGTATCGGGAAGTGCTCGCGAAGAGCGCGATCGTACGGCGTGCGATCGCGACCGCGGAGGAAGGGCTATGAGCGCTCGACTGCTGCTCATCGACAACTACGATTCATTCACCTACAACCTTGTGCAAGCGTTCATGGCGCTCGGCGCAGAAGTGCTGGTGCATCGTAATGATCAGATCACGATCGAAGAGGCGCGCAAGCTCAGGCCTACGCACTTGTGCATCTCTCCGGGACCGGGCACGCCTCAGCAGGCAGGCGTGTCGATATCTATGATCAAAGCGTTCGCGGGCGAGATTCCGGTCTTCGGCGTTTGCCTTGGTCATCAGTCGCTGGTCGAGGCGTTCGGCGGCAAGGTGGTGCGGGCGGGACGGCTGATGCACGGCAAGACTTCCCTCGTCCATCACGATCGTGGAGGCGTACTGAAAGACATGCCGCAGCCCTTCGAAGCGGGGCGGTATCACTCGCTCATTGCGCAGCCGGAGTCGCTGCCTGCCGTCCTTGAGGTGTCCGCGCGCACAGACGAAGGCGAGATCATGGGCGTGCGCCACAAGACGCTGATGCTCGAGGGCGTTCAATTTCACCCCGAGAGCGTGTTGACCCCGCACGGCCCGCTGCTGATGAGCGCCTTCCTGACGATGTCCGGCGGGCTGAGATAACGCCATGTCATTGCGCGAAACGCTGGAGCAGCTTCTCGATCGACGCGATCTGTCGGAAGCGCAGGCCTCGGAATTGCTCAACGCATTGACCGATCCGACGCTGGCGCCCGCGATGAGCGGCGCGCTGCTCGCGGCCTTGCGAGCTAAAGGCGTCACTGCTGACGAGCTGCGCGGCTTTGCACGGAGCATGCGCAAGCTGGCGCGGCGGCCCGTGCTGCCACCCGGCGGGCCGCTGGTGGATATGGTAGGCACCGGCGGCGATGCTTCCGGGAGCTTCAATCTTTCTACCGGCGCCGCGCTGCTGGTCGCCGCGATGGGCATTCGCGTCGCGAAGCACGGGACCAGCTCGGTCTCGAGTCGCAGTGGGAGCGCCGACGTCATACGCGCGCTCGGGCTTGCTCTGCCCCTGGACGAGCAAAGAGCGGGCGAATGCTTGGCGGCCGTCGGGTTTACGTTTTTGTTCGCGCCGCACTACCATCCGGCCATGAAGGCGGTCATGCCGGTCAGGCAGGCGCTGGGCGTGCGCACGGTCTTCAATATTCTCGGACCGCTCTCGAACCCGGCCGAGCCGGAATTCCACCTGATCGGCGCCTATCAAGACGACATTGCCGCACTGATGGCTGACGCCCTCGCCGGGATGCCCATCGAACGCGCCTACGTCGTGCACGGGCACATGGGCTGGGATGAGGCGACGCCCATGGGGCCGTTTACCCTGTTCGACGTTCGGCGCGGCAAAGTGACCCGTACGAGCCGCAGCGCGGAGGAGTTCGATCTGCCCCGATGCGGACCGGATGATCTGCGCGGCGGCGATGCGGCGCACAACGCCTATCATTTGCGGGAGGTGCTGGAAGGCCGAGACCGCGGAGCGCACCGCCACGCGATCGTCCTGCAAGCGGCGCTTGTCCTTGAATTATTGGGCAAAGCGCAAACCCCGTCCGCCGCTGCCAAAATGGCCGCTGATGCAATCGATCAAGGGGCTGGCGCGTTGTTGTTGAGGCGATTGGCGAGCTTTGGGGCAGGTCCGTGATCGTGTCTGGCGAATTCCAAGCGCTCCGAACGCAGGGTCTGACTTTGACGCCGTCGCCCCCCATGACTCGTTGCTTATCACCGCTCGCCAATCACTGATATGTCCGGTCTTCTCACCGAAATGGCTCAGACGAGTCTCGCCAGGCTCGAACAGGCGCGGGCGCGCGAATCGGAGCAGGCGTTGTGGGCGCGCGTGTCCGACGAACCGCCGCCGCCGCAGCTCAAATTGTCTCCCGAAGGATTTGACGTCATCGCTGAGTGCAAACTGCATTCGCCCTCGGCGGGCGACTTATCGGCGCACACCGGAACCGTCGAAAGTCGCATACAGGCGTACGCGCAAGGCGGCGCCTGCGCCATCTCCGTCCTCACCGAACCCACGCGTTTCGGCGGTTCGCTCGAGCATCTCGCACAGGCGGCAGCCGTCGCCACGCCGCACAACGTGCCCGTCATGCGCAAGGATTTTCTCGTCGATCCGTACCAGGTGATGGAGGCGCGCGCGGCCGGCGCCGGGGGCGTACTGGTGATCGTGCGTATGCTCGATCGCAGCAGGATCACGGCGCTGCTCGACTGCGCATGCATGCTCAAGATGTTCGTCTTGCTCGAGGCATTCGATGCGGCGGATCTGGAGGCGGCGCGCGACATTCTCGCCGCACGCAAGCGCCATGAGGAACAGATCCTCATGGGTGTGAACTGCCGCGATCTGGACAAGTTGACGGTCGATTTGCCGCGTCTGAACCAGCTCGCTGATTTGCTGCCGCCGGGGCTGACGCATGTCGCCGAAAGCGGCGTCGGATCCATCGAGGACGTGAAAACCGTCGTGGACATCGGTTATCAGGCGGCGCTTGTCGGCACGATGCTCATGCATTCGCACGAACCGCGCGAACTGCTCGGCGCTCTGCTCGCCGCGGGGCGTGAGCGTGCGCTCGCGGCGCGCATGCGCGGGCCCACGGCAGGCGCATGACGTCGACCATTCAACGAACAGACAGCGTCATTCCACAGCCGCTGCATCCCGCGACGCCTTCTGCGCTGTGGATCAAGATCTGCGGATTGACGACGCACGCTGGAGTGGAGGCTGCGGTCGACGCCGGAGCCGATGCGATCGGCTTTGTGTTCGCCCCGTCGAAGCGTCAGGTGACGCCGGCAGGCGCGGCCGAGTTGGCCCGCGGCGCCCCGAAGCACATCGCCCGCATCGCCGTGATGCTGCATCCGTCGCAGGCGCTGGTGAATGAGGTCTGGGAGATATTTCGTCCGGACGTTCTGCAGACGGACATCGGCGATCTGGACAGTCTGCTTGTGCCGCGGGGGTTGCAGACGCTGCCGGTGGTGCGCATCGCTTGGACCGCGCTCGCATCGCCGCCGCCGCGCCTGTTGTTTGAGGGTCCGGTCAGCGGAGCGGGCGAAGCGAGCGACTGGGCCGCGGCCGAAGAACTTGGGCGCATGACGCAGCTTGTGCTTGCAGGCGGATTGACGCCCGCGAACGTGCGCGAGGCCGTCGCGCGGACGCGGCCGTTCGGCGTGGATGTGAGCAGCGGAGTCGAGGCGCAGCCTGGCCTCAAGGATCCAATCAAGATTCGTGAGTTCGTGCGTAACGCGCGAGCGGGAGCAAGTTGATGACCAAGCTATCGAGCGCAAGCGAGCGCGATGCGCTCCTCAGCAATGTGCTGAAGGACGCCTACCCCGATGCGCGAGGACGTTTCGGTCCGTTTGGCGGGCGCTATGTGCCGGAAACGCTCGTCCCGGCGCTCGATCGGCTGCAGGCCGGCGTCGACCGCTATCTGCGCGATCCGGAATTTCTTGCCGAGCTGCATGTTGAACTCACAACATGGGTGGGACGTCCCACCGCGCTCACCTACGCTCGCACGCTCTCCCAGCGCTGGGGCGCGCACGTGTGGCTCAAGCGCGAGGACCTTGCGCATACGGGCGCGCACAAAATCAATAATTCGATCGGGCAGGTCCTGCTGGCGAAAAAGCTCGGCGCGCGCCGAGTTATCGCAGAGACCGGGGCGGGTCAGCACGGCGTCGCCTCCGCGGCGGCCTGCGCGCGCCTGGGCATGCCCTGTACCGTGTACATGGGTGCGATCGACATGGAACGGCAGGCGCCGAACGTCGGACGTATGAAGCTGCTCGGTGCGACCGTCGTTCCAGTGACGAGCGGCGATCAGACGCTGCGCGCGGCTGTCGATGAGGCGCTGCGCGATTGGGTGTCCGATCCCAACGGAACGTATTGCTGCATGGGTTCCGCCATCGGACCTCATCCATACCCGTATCTCGTCCGGGAGCTCCAGGCGGTGATCGGGCGCGAAGCGCGCGAGCAGATGATCGCAAACGCGGGGGGCTTGCCGGACATCGTGGTTGCATGCGTCGGCGGCGGCTCGAACGCGATCGGGTTGTTTCATCCATTCGTGAAGGATCGCAACGTGCAAATGCTCGGTCTGGAGGCGGGTGGTAAGGGCGCGGGGCTCGGGGAGAACGCCGCATCGCTCTCCTACGGAAAGCCCGGCGTGCTGCAAGGAACCTATTCATTGCTTCTGCAGGACGAGCATGGGCAGATTCAGGAGACGCACTCGGTGTCGGCCGGTCTCGATTACCCCGGCGTCGGTCCGGAGCACGCGCTGCTCATGAGCGTCGGACGGGTCAAATACGAAGCGGTGAATGATGAGGACGCGCTCGACGCGCTGGCGGAGTGCTGTGCCGCCGAAGGCATCCTGCCTGCGATCGAGTCTTCGCATGCGCTTGCAGGTGCGCGACGGTACGCGCGGGCGCATCCGGGGGCGCGCATTCTCATCGGCCTTTCCGGTCGCGGCGATAAGGACATGTCGACGCTGCAGCGGACCCTATTAAGCAGCGGAGGGCGGTAAGCGGATAGGCGCTCCGCACGCCTTTCACGTACACCTATAGCCTTGAGCCTCAGAATGACCCCACCAGATACGATCACCGAAGCGATCCGCGGCGCGAAGTCACAGGGCCGTCCCGCGCTCGTCGCCTACATCACCGCCGGCTTCCCCACGCAAGCCGGATTTCTCGAACAGCTGCAGGCCGTCGCTGGGGTTGCGGACGTCGTGGAGATCGGCGTTCCCTTTACGGATCCGATGGCTGATGGAACGACGATACAGCATTCCAGTCGCGTAGCACTAACCCAGGGCGTGTCTCTCAAATGGATACTCGCCCAGCTGTCTGCTCCCCGGCCCGCCTGCCGGGCGCCGTTGCTCCTCATGAGCTATCTGAATCCCCTGCTAGCGTACGGGCTCGACCAATTGCCTGCCCATGCGGCGAAGGCCGGGGTCGCGGGTTTCATCGTGCCGGATCTGCCGCTCGAAGAATGCGCCGAGCTGCGCGAGGCCCTTGCCGCGCAGGGCGTCGCCCTCGTCCAGTTCGTCACCCCCGTCACGCCGATCGAGCGTATGCAGAAGCTCTGCGCCGCCAGCCGTGGATTCATTTACGCGGTCACGATGACGGGTACGACAGGCAAGAACGTTGCCGTGCCCCAGGAGGCGCTCGATTATTTTGCTCGCGTGAAAAGCCTTTCGCCTGTCCCTGTCTGCGCGGGTTTCGGCATCCGCTCGCGCGACCAGATCGAGCGCTTGGCGCCGTATGTGGACGGCGTCATCGTGGGCTCCGCGCTCATCGAAGTCCTGGGCCGCGGGGAGGATCCCGCCGCGTTCCTTCGATCCCTGCGCAGCGTAAGCGCACAGCCTACGACCCTTGGGCTCACGTGTAAGAATTAGCGCCATCCCGGAACAATCCCCGCGCCGCTCGTCTTGAGTTTGTGGGTTCGCAGCGCCGGCGCATGCAGAGAGAAGCTCGTGGGGTCCAAAACGCCACGCTGGTCTTTGGCGGAATGGCTTGGATTGAAGCAACGCAAGCCGCGCCCGCGCGTGGACGCCCGATATCACGCCGTGTCGATCATTCCTGGCCCGAACGCATGCGCCGCCGTTCGGCGTTTCGCCAGTCATCGATTTTTTTTGCAAGACGCGCCGCGTTTGCCGCTGCCGACGTGCGATGCGTTTCACTGCGAGTGCCAGTTTCGGCATCACCAGGACCGTCGGGGCGGCGCGCGCAGACGCAGCGACATCGGGTTCCTGACCGGGCTGTATTCGGGCCTCGAGCGCCGTCAGATTGGAGGGCGGCGCAAGGACGACCACGACCAATCGTGAGGCGGTCAAGCAAGCGAGCAGCCGCACGGAAGCCTTCGGACCCGGCAGACGGCTAGAATCCGGGTCATGCAAGCAATCTGCGTCTTCTGTGGATCGAGTTCAGGCAATCATCCCACTTACATTGAACTTGCAAGGCGCACCGGATTCGCGCTCGCGCAGCGCGGCCTGACGGTCGTATACGGCGGCGGCCGCGTGGGCTTGATGGGTGCGCTCGCAGAAGCGGCGCTTGCAGCGGGGGGCCGAGTCATCGGCGTCATTCCTCGCTTGCTCATCGAAAAGGAGGCGGGTCACGCGGGACTCACTGAATTGCGCGTCGTCGACACGGTGATGGATCGCAAGCTGCTGATGGGTGAGTTGTCCGACGCCTTCCTTGCGCTGCCGGGCGGCATCGGCACGCTGGACGAGCTTTTTGAGGTCTGGTCGTGGGCGCAGCTCGAGCTGCATCGAAAGCCCTGCGCTTTGCTCAATCACAACGGCTATTACGACGCCTTGCTCGCGTTCCTCGATCACGCGCAGGCGCATGGCTTTCTGCGGCCGCGTCATCGCGCCGCGCTGCGCGTTGACGCGGAGCTCGAGCCGCTGATCGATCTGCTATGCGTAAGCGCGGCCGCTTGACACGGTGCGCCTGCGCGGGCAGTTTGCCGGTCTTTGCGCCGAATTAAGGTGCATCGCCAATTTTCACCGCGTGCGAGCGCACTGATTTGGACTATCAACGCTCGTGCGGGATTGATGTGGCGCGGCTCAAGCTCTGCAATCTTCGAACAACCACATGGA
>DATAFY010000180.1:0-2929 GCA_036257205.1 Steroidobacter sp.
CGTGTCGCCCTGTCTCCTTCCGCAATGCTGGCCGGCTATCCGTATTTTCCGAACGATCTTGAGCGAGACATCTTTGTCGGACACGGGGAGCTATTCGATTTTCAGCACTGCCGGTTTGCGGGACGCCGATGCTTTTGCGCAGCGTTCCTTGCGGCAGAACCGGCGGCATGATCATAGGCTGGGCGGTTGTGTAGGAACTCTGAACCCTGAATAGCGCCACTGAGCATCTGCCTGGCAAGAAATAGCGCCGCCAAGCGCCTCCATACTTGCGCGTCCTTTGGGCGTACGCGCATCTCCGCTTGGCTGCTTTCGCTGCGAGCTTCAAGCCTCCGATCGGTCCCGATCTGCTCCCCTGACGCACCGGTCATGGCGGTACGTGAGCAGCCTCTCCCGCTTGACTCCCACCGAAGAGACGACGCCAATGTTTCACGTAGTCGTCGCTGACTCCAAAGCACTGCGTATATTCGAGAGCGAAGGACGGGGGTCCGCGTTCGAGGAACTCGCAGTCTTCAACAATCCTGATGCTCGGGCGCATGAGCGGGATCTCGTGGCCGACGTCCCCGGACGCACGGCGAGCAGTGCGAACAAGGCGCGATAGGCGTACACGCCCAGGGTGAGCGCGCGTGAGCATGCACTCGAGCGCTGGCTGAACGCGCAACTGCGGTCCTTGCTGGCCGCGCGGCGCAGCGAAGGCATGTTGCTCGTTGCAGGGCCGCGGTTGTTGGCGCAGTTGCGCACGCGGCTGCTGGCCCGCGTGGAGGCGCTGCCGCGTGTGGAGTTGGCGCGTGACCTGGTGAAGCATCCCGCTGCAGTGCTCGAAAAACGTGCGCAGTCAGCGCTTCTCGAGCTGCAGCGCGCAGTAGCGCGGAAGCGGCCTGGGGCAGCGCGCGCCAGCAGGACAACCCGCCGCACCGCTGCGCGTAGAGTCGGCCGACGGAATCGGAAAGCGGCTCTGTGACCTCGTCTCCATCATGGCTCTCGCGCGGCTATCGAAACATGCATGCCGACGCTTTTTCCGATCTCCTGCGTCACCAGCTCGAGCACCTCGCGCGAGTAGATCAGCGACATGTGCCCAACGCCGCGTAAGGCGATATTGCGCGCGTGAGGCAAGCGGGCGCTTTCGAAGGGAACGACGAGATTGTCGTGTTCCGTGTACAGCGAGACGACGGTCCCATTCGATTCAATCCGCGAGAGTTCTGCAAGGCGTTTACTGCGGGGTCGCAAATCGCGCCCGATGGGCGTGCTCAGAATATTCGCAATCAGCGTTCCGTTGTGCGGCGTGCCGAGGCAGATCAATTGCCGAATCGTGCTTGCCGCGGGCGATACGGCGAGGCACAGGCGCGCCGCGAGCCCGCTCATGCTGTGCGCGACGAGAATGATTGGCCGACCAGCGTGGCGTCTATCGAGCCATCGCGCGAGAGATCGCGACTGCGCCGTAAGGTCAGACTCGACCGGCGCGAGGCTGGGGGCCTCGACCTGAAGACCGGTGCGCGCATGCAGCTCTCGTATGAGTGGGCGCCAAACCGCTCGGCTGCAATACACCCCGTGAAGGAGGACGACGACGGGCGCGTCTTTCGAGTAAGTCGCTACGCACGATTCTCCGTGATACTTGCGGAGCGGCTCGCTCATGATCAGGTATTGAAAGCGCACGAACGCCGCGATTTCCTTGGCGACCATTGCGGCGTAAGTCTGGAACGAGAGGTGAGTCCGACCGGGCTGCACGAATCCTGCAAAGGCGAACGAGCCGGCGACCAATGCACAACGCACGGCGAGCATCAGCGACGGCGGCAACAGGAAAGCGAGCGCGGGGGAGATCAGCCCGCCATGCCAAAGGATGCCAGGAAGCGACAGACACAGGCCGAGCTCGATTAGTAGCGCTATCCATAGTCGGCTTGCCGCCTGCACACAGTCACCTTCGAGCCTTGGGGTTCCCGCTTTCTACCATGCACGCCCACACGCTGCGAGCGCGACAAGCCGCGTTTCTCCGACTCGCGACGCGTCGCTTCGCACTGGGAGGAAGGCGGCGCATAAGCGACTCCCACTGCGATCTCAGAGGTATTCCGCATGGGATTGCGCGCCAGCGAGGAAGAAAGTATGAGAGATCGAGTCGACCCGAAGAGCGCGTTGTGAACATCGCAGAGCCTCAGATTCGATGGGCCGCCGTGGAGAAGGCGCGGAGTGTCGGGGGCGTGTGTCCGAACTTGACGGACTACGAGACGCTGCGGCGGAACTTCTCGTGGGAGCGGCTGCGGGCCGAGCTCATCGAGCGCGCCGACGAAAGAATGAACATGGCGCAGCTTGCGATCGACCGGCCGGCGGCGCTCGCGCCCGCCAAATTGGCGACGCGCTTCGTTGATCGGAACTATGGCTCGCTCGACCTGACGTACGCTCAACTGCAGCGTCGCGCGAATCAGTTCGCGAATCTACTGGACAGTCGCCGCGTGACTCGGGGTGCAGTGGTCGCATCCCTGCTCGGACGCGGCCCTGAGCTGTTCGGCGTGGTGCTGGGCGCTTTGAAAGCAGGCGCCGTGTACTGCCCGCTCTTCTCTGCGTTTGGTCCCGAGCCAATACGTTCGCGCCTCGAACTCGCGAGCGCCAGTGTGCTCGTCACGACGCAGCGCCTGTATGAGCGCAAAGTCGCGCCGGTGCGCGCTTCGCTCCCGTCGCTTGAAAACGTGTTCGTCGTTCGCGACGACCACGAGACTGCGCTGCAGGAGGGAGTGGAAGATTTTCATGCAGCGCTCGCGGATCAGTCCGACGTGTTCGACACCCTCTCCATGGATCCGGACGAAGCCGCGTTGCTCCACTTCACGAGCGGCACGACCGGCAAGCCGAAAGGCGTCGTGCATGCACATCGTGCGGTCATCGCGCACTACGCAAGCGCGCGGCTTGCGCTCGATCTGCATGCGCAGGACGTGTTCTGGTGTAC
>DATAFY010000201.1:0-5194 GCA_036257205.1 Steroidobacter sp.
CAAGATCGAGGATGCGATCCAAAACCCGAACGCGGACTTCTCAGTCCTGTTGTGCGCCATCAACGGCGATCCTGAGACCTGCAGCCGCGTGCACCGCGACTCGTTTGGCTCGCTGTGGCGGACTGACGATGGATATGTGTACGACGCGCTGGAAAACATCGGCGAAATCCGAACCAAGGGCTTCGATCTCGACGTCGGTTACGATATGGAGATCGGCGCGGCGGGCAGGCTCGGGCTGGGCTTGAAGGGCACGTTGCTCGACTCGTTCGAGACGACCCCGCAAGCGGGCGTCACGTACGACTGCACGGGGCTGTATGGCTCGATCTGCGGCGTGCCGGCGCCGGAGTGGCGTCACAAGATGGACGCACGTTGGCGCACGCCGTGGGCGGGCCTCGACGTGACGCTGAGCTGGCGGTACTTCGACGCGGTGAAGCGCGATGCCGAGGACAGCAACTACTATCTCAAGTTCCTCGGCACGGCCACAGGCGTGCTGCCGACCGACTCGAAGCTGGGCAGGCGCAGCTACATCGACCTGACGGGAAGCATGACGGTGGCCGAGCGGTACACGTTCCGCGTGGGCGTGAACAATCTGTTCGACAGGGATCCGCCGCTCAACGGCGGCGACACCTGCCCGACGGGTTCCTGCAATGGCAACACCTGGCCGCAGGTGTACGACGCGCTCGGCCGCCAAATCTTCGGCCTCGTGACGATCGACTTCTGACCTTTCGTCGGAAGTGCACTAACGACGGCGGGCTTCGGCCCGCCGTTTTTTTGTGGTGCGCCAGGCATGGCGCTATCTCGTTTGCTGTGGCGGCAACATCAACCTGGGCGTGAGAGTCCCTGTGGATGGTGGAACACGAGCCGAACGGCAAGAGTGTCCGTCGCGAGGCGGAATCTGAAGAAAGCTGTAAGCGAAGCTGCGGCACTCGGAACGCGAACCGCAGGTGGGCAGCCTCGTCTGGGCGAGAGGGCCACTAGACTCGAAGCCCGCTACCTTCGAGGGTATGTGTAATGAAAGTCGCGCGTCTTACCCTGGGAGATCCGAAGACTCACACCTTACGCTAGCAGCATTTGCGATGGATTTTTCAGAAGTCCGCAGAGGCCGAGCGTAGCTGTGAACCGCAGTCGCGCAGCGCTTGGAAGTCCTCCGTGCCGCGGTACCCCCTCATCAACTCATCAATGACTTCTCGCTCTGGTCATACCGTTCTCCTTCATTCACGGCAATGACCTCGCAGCAAAAGTCAGACAGGTCCCGATACGCCGCGCATCTTCGATGAACTGGATCAATGGCTGAAGCGCCGACTGCGCGCGTTGCCGCTGAAGCACTGGCGAACCCGAGGAGTGACGTACCGACGCGCCCGAGCGCTCCCAACATCAGGCGGCTCAGGTCGGCGCTGGTGGCGCAACTCGGCTCAGGGCATCAATCGCGCGCCCTTCCCATCCGCTGCTTCGATCAGCTCGGAGAGCGTGGCCGCGTAACTCAGCTTCTTCTAACCGCCGGTGCGGACCCGGGCCGCGGAGTCCCTACTGCCCCGCCCCCTATGCCGATTGGTGCGCCCGGCAGGCGCACGAGTCACGGGTGACGAGTGGACAGGCGCGGCCGTTGGAGTGCAAGTTCCTGGGGATTCAGCTTCACCCCGCAGTGCGAGAGACGTCTGCGGATCGCGAGAGCGTACAGAGGTTGAATGGAGGCCCCCTGCGCGCAGGCCGCGGTCGCTTGCGATGCGATCGATGCTCAACCCGCCGAACTGCAGCGTTTGCCTGCCGGCGTCTTTCTGCGCTGACTACCATTCGTTGCCGAACCTCGACTAACAGCCAAAGCGCTTTGGCTCGTGGCTTGCCCGCAACGTGTAAATTGTGCTCCTCAAGTGTCGCTGCAGCGCCGCAGCCAGAAAGAGCTAAAAAGCCGCAATTTCCACGAATCTGGACGTGCTGTAGGAAATCCGACGCTTCGTTTGACTAATCAATCGTCGTATTGTTTGCGCCACGTCAAGCGATAGCGTGACCAGTCTTTGCTGCCCACGCCACGCCTTGGGGGGCAAATCAATCCTCGTTTTGATTCGCCTTTTGATTATTCCCCTCGCAGGAGGAGCAATCAGATGTCGACGAGCAATCCATTAAGGCGCGCGGTGCGCTGCGCGCTCTTAACGAGCGCCGCTTCGGCGGCGGTCACTACGGTTTCGGTGCAAGCAGCAGAGGAGACGATTCAAGAAGTGGTGGTCACCGGTTCGCGCATCCCGCAGGCGAACCTCACCAGCATCAGCCCAGTCACCACGATCAGCTCAGATGCGGTGAAGATCGAGGGCGTCACACGCGTCGAAGACATGATCAACAACCTGCCGCAGGCGTTCGCGGACTTCGGCGGAAATCTGTCGAATGGCGCGACCGGCGCCGCGACGGTGAACCTGCGCGGCCTCGGTTCGCAACGCACACTGGTTCTGGTGAATAACAGGCGGCTCATGCCTGGCGATCCGACGCAGAACGGCGCGGCCTCGCCCGACCTGAATCAGATCCCGAGCGCGCTCATCGAGCGTGTTGAAGTGCTGACGGGCGGCGCATCCGCCGTGTACGGGGCCGACGCCGTCGCAGGCGTCGTCAACTTCATCATGAACGACAGGTTCGAAGGCATTCGCATCGACGCGCAATACAGCCTTTACCAGCACGACAACAGCAACGATGACGTCACAGCCGTACTGCAATCGCGCAACTTCGGCGTCCCCGCCAGCAACGTGACTGACGGCGATACGCGGGACATTACTTTCATCGCCGGCATCAACACGCCCGATGGGCGCGGCAATGCCACCGTCTACCTCGGTTATCGCGAGCTTAATGCGATTACGCAGGATCAACGCGATTTCAGCGCGTGCGCGCTTTCATCGTCAGATGTCGAACCGGCATTCTTCGGTTGCGGCGGTTCAGGAACGACTTCCCCGGCGCGGCTCATCGTGGGTTCGGGCGACACTGCGGATGGCGTCGGCAATGGCGATTTCACGATCGGCGATGGAAATACGCTGCGTGAATTCACAGACACGGACGAATACAACTTCGCGCCTGACAACTACTACCAGCGTCCGGACGAGCGCAAGACGGCTGGCCTTTTTGCGCACTATGAGTTCAGCGAAAACGCGAGCGTGTACACCGAATTCATGTTCATGGATGACCGCACGCTCGCTCAGATCGCACCGAGCGGCGCCTTCCTCGGCAGCGGCCCCGGTCAGCCGCCGTTCTTCGGCAATGTGGCCATCAACTGCAACAACCCATTCCTCTCGCCGGACATGCTGCTGCAGTTCTGCGGCGGCGATCCGGGGGCGCCTGACGCGCTGGTGACGCTTGGCCGACGCAACGTCGAGGGCGGCGGCCGCATCGACGATCTGCGGCATACCTCGTTCCGAGGCGTCCTCGGGCTGAGAGGCGACCTGACGGAGGGCTGGACGTATGACGTTTACGGTTTGTACGGCACGTCCATTCTCGAGGAGAACTATCAGAACGACGTGTCCCGATCGCGCATCAACAAGGCGCTCAACGCTGTGGTCGACCCAAATCCGGAATCGACGACGTTCGGCCAGACCGTCTGCCGCGTCAACGCCGATGCTGACATTACGAACGATGATCCGCGCTGCGTGCCGTGGAACATCTACCAACTCGGGGCCGTAACCCCGGAGCAACTCGCATACCTGCAAGTGCCTGGCGTTTCTGAAGGATCCACCACGGAGGCGGTGATGAGCGGCTCCGTCTCGGCGGACCTCGGCCAGTACGGAATCAAACTGCCGAGCGCCACGGATGGTCTTGGGCTTGCGCTCGGCGCCGAATACCGTTCAGAGGAGTCGGAACTGCGCACCGATTTGGCGTACCAGACCGGCGATCTCGCCGGACAAGGCGCGCCGGTGCTCGACACGGTCGGAGCTTTCGACGTTCGCGAGCTGTTCGGGGAATTTCGCATGCCGCTCGTGCAGGATAAGAGGTTCGCGCAGAGGCTTGCGCTCGAAGCCGGCTACCGCTACTCCGATTACAACCTCGGCTTCAGCACGGACACTTACAAGCTCGGACTTGACTGGGCTCCGGTCGAGGCTCTGCGCTTCCGCGCGAGTTATCAGCGCGCCGTGCGGTCGCCGAACATCCAGGAGTTGTTCCTGCAGAACCGGGTGCAGCTGGACGGCAACAGCGACCCATGCGCGAGCGCTTCGCTCGGAGAGGCGCCTGACGCGACGTTCGAGCAATGCGCGTTCAGCGGCGTTACGGCTGCGCAATATGGCCAGATTCTTGCGAACCCGGCCGAGCAGTACAACGGTCTAGTAGGAGGCAACGCGAATCTTGATCCGGAAGAGTCGGACACGTATTCGTTCGGCCTGGTGTTCACACCGGAGTTTTTGTCCGGGTTCACCGTGACGCTAGATTATTACGACATCAAGGTGGAACAGCTCATCAACTCGCTGGGCGCGGACTTCATTTTGAATACGTGCCTCGAGACGGGCGACCCAACCTACTGCGACCGCGTGCGCCGCGACGCGAACGGCTCGATCTGGTTGGGCGACACAGGATTTATCATAGACCCGATCCTGAATACGGGATCGCTGCAGACCAAAGGCGTCGACGCCGAGGTCAACTACCGCTTTGACATCGGTCGGGGCGGGGGTCTTGGCTTGAGCCTGATCGGAACCTATGTAGATGAATTCGTGACGGAGCCTCTGCCGGGTGCGGCGACGTATGACTGCGTCGGGCTGTACGGATTGGTTTGCGGCGTGCCGATTCCCGAATGGAGGCACAAGCTGCGGGGTAGCTGGCAGGCGCCATTCGGACTGGATCTGTCGCTGACCTGGCGGTTCATCAACTCAGTCGATCTCGACGCGACGAGCGACGATCCATCGCTCGCAGGCGAGGTGAACTGGAGCGACCGTCAGCTGGGTTCGCGCAGCTACTTCGACCTCATGGCTTCATACACTATGAACGACGTAATGGTGTTCAGCAATCTGACGGGCCGACTCGGGATCAACAACATGCTCGACGAGGATCCGCCGCTGATTGGGCAGAGCAACTGCCCCTCGGTGTACTGCAACGGCAATACGTTCCCGCAGGTGTACGACACGTTGGGTCGTTATCTCTTCGTGGGTCTCACTGCGGACTTCTGATCCTGCGTACGTCGGGCCTCCGCCCGACATTCATTGCGACGGCGGGCCCCACCCGCCGTCTTTTTTTG
>DATAFY010000207.1:0-3620 GCA_036257205.1 Steroidobacter sp.
CGAGCGGCCTCCGGGCGTCTCCTGGAAATACCGCTCACGACGATCAAGGTTTTCGGCCAGCACGTGCCGTGTGCGGGCGGCGGCTACTTCAGACTGCTGCCCTACGGCGCGTTTCGGTGGGCTGTGCGTCGCGCAAACACCGAAGGCCTGCCGGCGGTCTTTTATATGCATCCCTGGGAGATCGATCCCGCGCAGCCGCGCATCGACGCGCCGTGGCGCTCCCGATTCCGGCACTACACGAATCTGCATCGCACGGAGTCCCGCCTCGAAGCCCTGCTCGGCGATTTTCGCTGGGCCAGCATGGAAGAGGTGGTCCTCGGCAGACCGAGGATCTCTGAAGCGATGCCGCTCAGTCCGGCCCTGGTGGGGAATTCGGCTTGAATCTGGCCCGCTCGCAAGCGGCGCCGTCGTCTCCTTCGCAAGTCTCGCAGCCTTTGACCAGAATCGAGCGCGTCGGCGAAGAAGCTTCGAGCGCATGGAACGCCTTCGTCGCCCGGGCGCCGGGGGCGTCCGTCTACCACTTGTACGAGTGGCGCACCGTCATTGCGACGGTCTTCGGGCACGAGAGTCATTACTTCGCGGCGCGCGATCAGGACGACCAGATTTGCGGCGTGCTGCCGGTCGTGCGCCTGCGCAGCGCACTGTTCGGCGACTTCATGGTATCGATGCCGTACTTCAACTACGGCGGAGTCGTCGCCGACGATGCGGCGGTGCGCAGCACACTGATCGACGCTGCGGCGAAGTACGCCCGCGAAATCGGAGTCTCCCATCTCGAGTTGCGACATGATGCGCCGCTGCACCCCGACTGGCCGGTGCGGACGGACAAGGTCGCAATGCATCTTCGGTTGCCGGAATCCGCTGATGCGCTCAGCAAGCAACTCGGCTCGAAGTTGCGCTCGCAGATCAAGCGACCTGCGAAGGAAGGCGCTGTGTGTGTGGAAGGCGGCGCTGAACTGCTCGATGAGTTCTATGGGGTGTTCGCGCGCAACATGCGCGACCTGGGCACGCCGGTGTATTCACGGACGTGGTTTGAGACCATTCTGAAGACATTCCCGGCGAGGACGCGCTTGTTCGTCGTGCGCCTGCGCGACGTCGCGGTCGCCGCCGCTCTTGTCATCGGGTATCGGGGGCGGTTGGAGATTCCCTGGGCGTCGTCGCTGCAAGAGGCCAATGCGCTCGGCGTCAACATGCTGCTGTACTGGCATGTGTTGCGCTACGCCTGCGCTCAGAAGTACGAAATCTTCGATTTCGGGCGTTCGAGCGTCGACGCAGGCACGTATCGATTCAAGAAGCAGTGGGGCGCTGAACCGCATCAGTTGTACTGGCACTATTGGATCCGGGGGGGCGGGCCGCCGCCGATGCTGAACCCCGCCAATCCAAAGTACCGGCTCGCCGTGGCCGCATGGCGGCGGTTGCCGCTGGCCGTGGCCAATCGGTTGGGGCCGTTGCTGGTCAAGAACCTGCCGTAACCAAGCCTGTTGCGGGTTGTCCGTTCTCCGTTGTCCGCAGGCACGTTCATGGACCCAAGCCCCGCGGGTTGTGCGGGTTGTCCGTTTTGGTTGTCCGCAAGCAGGTGCAGGGACACAGGTCTCATTCTGCGCACAACGGGCAACGGACAACGGGCAACCCTAACCGATAGAATGAAGGCGATCCCTACGGTCGAACGATTGCCGTGCGGCATCCGGGGATTCGTGATCATTATCGCGGGAAAACTCGAGCGGCTGTGGGATCGTGTGCAATTTGCCCATGCAAGAACCGGGGATCGGTCTAATCGGACGCTGACATGTGTGGAATCGTAGGTAGTGCGCGCGGCGCGGGCGGCGCCCCATTGTCGCTGGAAGACGTGCGCCGCATGGCGGCGGCCATCGTGCATCGCGGCCCCGACGACGAAGGCTTTCACACGACGCCCGACGTAATACTCGGGATGCGCCGCCTGTCGATCATCGACCTGTCGGGCGGACATCAACCGATCGCGAACGAAGACGAGACGCTTTGGGTCGTCTGCAACGGCGAGATCTACAACTTTCGCGAACTGCGCGCCGGTCTCAAGAGCCGCGGTCACGCTTTCCGCACGGGCAGCGACGTCGAGGTCATCCTGCATCTCTACGAGGAGCACGGCGAACGCTTCGTCGAGCATCTCTCCGGCATGTACGGCATTGCGCTCTGGGACGAGCGGCGCAAGCGACTCATTCTCGCGCGCGATCGCATGGGCCAGAAGCCGCTCTACTACCGCATTCGCGACGGCGCGATCGAGTTCGCGTCGGAAGTCAAGGCGTTGCTGGCTGCGTCGCGTTCACCGCGCGAGGTCGACGTGGATGCGATGCGCGACTACCTGTCTCTCGGCTACTCGGTCGCGCCCGCGACGATCTTCAAAGGCGTGCGCAAACTTCCGCCCGCCTCGGTCCTGATCTGGGAGCGATCGGGTTGGCGGATCGAGAACTATTGGCGCATCCCGGACCGTACGCACCAGGACGCGAGTGAGCAGGAGTGGATCGAGCGCATTCGCTCCGAGCTGCGACGTGCGGTCAGCGACCACATGGTCAGCGACGTGCCGATCGGCGCGTTCCTGTCCGGGGGCGTCGACTCGAGCGCCGTCGTTGCTCTGATGTCGGAAACGAGCGAGCAGCCAGTCAACACCTACTCGATCGGCTACGGCGGCCCTGGCGCGGCGAGCTACTACAACGAGCTGGCGTTCGCCGGCGCGGTCGCGCGGCGTTATAAAACGAACCATCGGGAAATTCTCGTCGCTCCGAAGGTCGCCACGCTGCTGCCGAAGCTCCTGTGGCACGTTGAGGAGCCGATCTCGGACAGCGCCATCGTCACGACGTATCTGGTGGCCGAACTCGCGGCGAAGAGCGTCAAGGTCATCCTCTCGGGCGTCGGCGGCGATGAGCTCTTCGCTGGCTACCGGCGCTATCTTGGCGATCACTATCAGCGCCGTTACCACCGCCTGCCGCGCTGGCTGCGCACGCAGCTGCTGAAGCCGCTGGCGGCGGCCCTGCCAAGCGGGCGCAGCAGCAAACTCATGGACATGGCGCGGTACGCCAAGAAGTTCGTGGGCGCGAGCGACCTGCCATGGACGGAGCAGTATCGGGAGTTCATCGAGATCTGCTCGCGCCGGCGTCTGAGCGAATTGCTCCTTCAGGGTGCGACGGGTCAGACCGGTTTCGACCGCATCGCCGCGCTGGAAGGAGCTGAGGATCCGCTGCTGCGACTGATGCGCATCGATGCACAAACGCAATTGCCCGAGGATTTGCTGCTGCTCACGGACAAGATCACGATGGCGACGTCGATCGAATGTCGTGTGCCCTTCCTCGATCATCGTCTGGTGGAGCTCGGCGCCCAGATCCCCGCGGAGATGAAAATGCGCGGCGGAGAGCTGAAGCACATTCTCAAGAGATCCCTGGCCGACGTCCTGCCGCACGAGATTCTTTATCGCAGCAAGCGCGGCTTTGGAGCGCCGATGGGGTCATGGCTGAAGACCGAACTGGCGCCGCTGCGACGGGTGTTGCTCGGAAAGGCGGCGATCGAATCGCGCGGACTCATGTCCTGGCCGGCCGTGCAGAGCGTCATCGAGGCGCACGATCAGAGTCGTGAGGACTTCACGGATCTGTTGCTCG
>DATAFY010000222.1:0-8545 GCA_036257205.1 Steroidobacter sp.
CACATCTTGCGTGAAACCAGGCACTTGCATCACACGAGCCCAGGGCATGCAGCCCCATCTGCCCGAGACCGATGATGGATAGAGACTGGAACGATACTCAGCCGATCTATCGGCAATTGCGCGACCGCGTCGTGGCGCTGATCTTGGACGGCGTGCTCAACGAAGGCGAGCCGCTGCCCTCCGTGCGCGCCCTTGCCGAGGAGTGCCGGGTCAACCCGCTCACCGTGCTCAAGAGCTATCAACGACTCGCCGATGAAAAACTCATCGAGAAGAGGCGAGGCCGCGGGTTGTTCATCAACGCAGGGGCGAGGAGTTTATTGTTGGAGGGCGAGCGCCAGAAATTCCTGACCCAGGAGTGGCCGAAGATACACGCAACAATTCGGCGGCTCGGTCTCGCCCCGGCGGAATTGCTGCGTCTTGCGGACGAGTCGCAAGAGGAACGCTGACCGTCACGCGGCACGGCCTGCGCTTCGCGGGAGGGCGCGGCTTGTGACGGAACAACTGCGCGATTGCAGGGGTTACACGGTGCACGCGCATGCGCGCAGCTCTATGTAAGCGTGCCTGAATGACCCGGCTTGTCTGCGTGTCGAACCGGATCTCGTTGCCGCGCAAGTCGGCGGCGCCCGGCGGCCTTGCGATCGGCATCCTGAGCGCGCTCAGGCGAACGGGCGGTTTATGGTTCGGCTGGGGCGGCGATACGGTCGAGCAGGAGCCCGGCAAGCCCGACATTCACATTCGCGAGGGCGTGACGTACGCCACGATCGATCTCAAGCAAAGTGATTTCGAGCTGTACTACAACGGCTACGCGAACGACGTGCTGTGGCCGCTGTTCCATTATTTTCTGAAAGAGATGCGCTACTCGAGCGAGCGTCAGGACGCATACGAGAGCGTCAATCGAGCGTTTGCGCAAAAACTCATTCCGCTGCTTCGCGACCGCGATCTCATCTGGGTCCATGACTACCACCTGATACCGCTCGGACGATGGCTCAGAGAATTCGGCGTGCGGAAGCCGCTCGGATTCTTCTTGCACATCCCGTTTCCGAACATAGAGATGCTGCGAGTTCTACCGTCGTACGCGGCGTTGCTGCGCGACCTAACGAATTACGACGTCGTCGGCTTCCAGACGGAAAACGATTTACGGGCGTTTCATTCCGGCATCGAGCATCTGTGCGGTTCGGGCGCATTGCGTCCGGACGGCCGCATCCGGGTCGGCGAACGAGTCTTTCGGGCGGAGGTGTTTCCGATCGGCATCGACGTCGCTGCGGTGCAGACCGAGGCGGCCGGGGCCGCAGCCAACGAGGCCGTCCGGCGCATGGTGGACAGTCTGGTCGGTCGTTCGCTCATGATCGGAGTTGATCGGCTCGATTACAGCAAGGGACTGGTCGAGCGCTTCTCCGCGTATCGGCAATTCCTCGACACGTATCCGGAGAACCTCGGGCGCATCACCTACATGCAGATTGCGCCGCTCTCGCGCGCCGATGTGCGCGCCTATGTTGAGATCCGGCAGTCGCTCGAGCAGGCCGCGGGACGCACGAACGGCCGTTTCGCCGACGCCGACTGGACGCCCATCCGCTACCTGAATCGCAACTTCCCCCATTCCACGCTGATGGGGTTTCTTCGCGCCGCGAAGGTGGGGCTCGTAACGCCGTTGCGCGATGGCATGAACCTCGTCGCAAAGGAGTTCGTCGCCGCGCAGGATGAGCATGACCCTGGCGTTTTGATTCTCTCCACCCTGGCCGGAGCCGCGCGGGAACTCACCTCAGCGCTGCTGGTGAACCCGTACGACGCGCGTGCGGTGAGTCACGCTATACAGGCCGCTCTATCGATGCCGCTCGCCGAACGCCGGGACCGCCACGAAGAGATGATGCAGGTGCTGCGACGCAATGACATCTCCGCATGGACCTCCCGTTTCGTCGAAGCGCTCAAGCAATCCCAGCAAGCCGACGCGCACGTGCGGGCCGTGAAATAGCCGCACCTACCGCACCTGTCGGCAGCAAACACGCTCGTCGGTCCGCCGGAGCGATGTCGGACTCACGTGGAGGCTGGCGAGCCTTCGCCGCTCGCCGCCGGCGTCTTGATGACGACGCCATGCTGCGGATAGGCAAACCGGATGGACTCCGCGTCGAAGGCGTCGATGAGGCCGAGCTGGACGTCCTGCTGAATGTCCATGTGACGCGTGTAATCCGGCGTCGTTACGAAATAGACGACCTCGAAATCGAGCGAAGCCGGCCCGATTCGGGTGAAGTGCGCACGATCGAAACGCGCGTCCTTCTGCGTCTGGATGAGCGTACGCACCATGCCCGGAATCTTCTGCAACTGCGCGCGCGAGGTTTCCGGCGCCGCGCTGATGTTCAATACGACCCGTCTTTCGGACAGCCGCGCGTGATTTCGGATCCGACTTCCCAGCAGATTGGCGTTCGTCATGATGATCTGCTCGCCGGAGACGCTTCGCAGGTGCGTGCTTTTCACGCCAATGTACTCGACCGTGCCGGTGAACTCGTCCACGGTGAGCGAATCGCCCACGACGAACGGCTTGTCGAGCGCGATGGACAGCGACGCGAACAAATCGCCCAGGATGTTCTGAGCGGCGAGCGCGACCGCGATGCCGCCGATGCCGAGGCCGGCGAGCAGCGGTTTGATCTCGATGCCGAGATTGTCGAGCGTGAGCAGCAGCACGAACGACCAAATAGTCGCGCGCGCAATGAAGCCGATGATGCCCAGTGAGCTGGCCGCCGCTCGATCGACCGTCAGCGTCTTGCTGCGCTTGCGATCGAGCGAGGCGAGCACGGCGGTGGTCGCCCAGAGGCCTATTTGCCAGAACGCGGCGATCGTAAACACGGTGAGGGCGAATCTGGCGGACCTCGCCGGCAGTTCAAGAGCCTGCAGGCCGGCGAACAACGCCGCCATCAAAAGGAAAGCCCCGGTCGTGCGACTGGCGACCCGCAGCGGCAGCTCCATCAGCTCGGTCTGCGGCGTTGCAAGCAGCCGTCTGTAATGGGATCGAATCAATCGCCGCAGCAGCAGCAACGCAATGAGCGCCGCCAGCGCAATGGTTCCCGCAACGATCCATCGCCCGGTCGTGTTGCCGAAAAATCGTGCTTCGAACAGGGCTTCGAGTTCGGCCATCAGAAAACCTCGTCTAGAAAAAGCAAAGCGGCGTGAACGTCCCACAGAGATCATCCGCCGGCCAGCGCCTCTACAGCGGCGCCGGACGTTTTGCGCCGGCGTGCGGCGGCAAGAATGCGGAAAAGAGGCGCTTTGTACAGCACGTCCGCTCGCGCGCAAAGATCGTTCTTGGTGTGGCGGCGCGGCGCCGCACGGCGTCCCGAGCTTTAGCCCATCAGAAGGCGCGTCTCGCCCTGCGCCAGCGCTTCGGGAACGCCGTAGAGCACGACGACGTCGCCTTCGCGCAGCACAATGGATGGATCGGGTTGACGCCCGACGATCCCGTCGCGGCGAATCGCCGTCACGGTGACTTCGCTTCGATCCAATTCCAGCTCGGCGAGCTTTCTGCCGACCGAGTAGGCGCCCGGCGGCAGTACGACCGTATGCAGCTCCTCGCGTAGAGCCTGCGTCTGATCGAAGGGACGAGCGTCCTCTCGGCGAAACACGCGCCGAAGCATCGCATATCGCGTATTGCGAATATCGCCGACGGTCTTCACGACTCTTGATATTGGCACATCGAGCAGCAGCAAAACGTGCGAAACGAGCATCAAGCTCGCTTCCAGGGTTTCGGGCACAACCTCGGTCGCCCCCGCGCGCTGCAACTCATCGAGCTTCGCGTCGTCCTGGGTGCGCACGAGCACCGGTACATCGGGCCGCAATTCGCGCACCGCCTTGAGAATGCCGAGGGCGCCGTCGGCGTCGGTGAACGTGAGTACGAGGACGCTGCAACGCTCGAGCCCGACCGCCTGAAGAATCTCTGGTTGAGCGCCGTCGCCGAAGACCACCAAATCGCCTGCCGCGCGCGCGGCCTGCACGCGTTTGGGATCCATGTCGAGCGCGATGTATTCGAACCCCTGCTGCTCGAGCACGCGCGCAAGATTCTGACCGACGCGTCCAAACCCACAAATGATCACGTGCTCTCGCTGAGCCGCCGCGTATGTCCCAGCGAGCTCTAGATCGGCTGCGCTCGGCGCCGGCGGCTCGCGACGCCGGAACAGCCAGTCCGCGATCCGTCCGTTGTGACGGATGAGCAGTGGGCTTGCGACCATGCTGACGACGATGGCTGCGAGCAGCGGCTGCACGAGCTGCGCATCCGCGAGCCGATCATTCAGCATCAGGGTTAGCAGCGCGAATCCGAACTCACCGCCTTGCCCGAGCACGAATCCCGCGCGGAAGGACTTGCGCAGCGCGCCGGCCGACCTGCGCGCCGCCAGCATGACGATCACCGTCTTGACGACCTGCAGGCCGAGCGCAAGCGACAGGACGAACCACCACTCTCTGAGCAGCAGGCGCAGGTCGAGCAAGGTGCCGATTGTGATGAAAAACAGTCCGAGCAGCACGTCCCTAAAGGGACGTATGACGATCTCCAGCTGGTGACGGTACTCCGTCTCGGCGAGCAGCATGCCGGCCAGGAATGCGCCGAGCGCCATGGACAGTCCGACGGCGTTAGTCGCCCATGCGGCGCCGAGCGAGACGAGAAGAGCAGCGAGCGTAAACAGTTCGGTATTGCGGGCCCGTCCGATTTCGTGGAACAAAGGTCGGACGATCCAGCGCAAGAACGTCAGTACGAGCGCGAGCGCGACGGCGGCTTCGGCGATCGCGGTGAGGAGCTGGGTCGCGGCCAGCTCCGCGCCTACGGAGTAGACGCTTTCCACCGCGAGCAGCGGCACGAACGCGAGATCCTGAAACAACAGCACGCCCACAGCGATCCGCGCGTGCGTGCGATTCAATTCGGCCTGCTCGCCGAGTTGGCGGATTACAATAGCCGTCGAGGACATCGCGAGCGCGCCGCCGATTAGCACGGCGGTGAGCGGCCGCTCATCTAGCAGCCACAACACGCCCGCAAACAGCGTCGTCGTAAGGAACACCTGGGTTGCGCCAACGAGCAGCGCCTCGCCCCCCATCGCGACCATCCGCGGCAGTGAAAATTCGAGCCCGAGCGTGAACAGCAGGAATACGACCCCCAGTTCGGCCAGCACGGGTGAAATGTTGTCGCCCGCCAGGTCGAGCGCGTACGGACCGAGCGCCATGCCCACGGCGAGATACCCCACGATCGGCGGCAGCCGCAGCCGTCGGAATATGGCGACAACGAGCACCGAGAAGGCGAGCAGCATCAAAAGCTGCGGCAATATCGTTGTGGTCTGCCCCGCGTGTTCGCCCATGCCTGCAAGGTATGTTGGCGAGGCGCCGGGGTGCAATAAGGCCGATGTGTTCTCGTACCCAGGCCGGACTGATAATCTCGCCGGCGCCATTGGCGTATACCCCGC
The DNA here is from genome assembly GCA_036257205.1 of Steroidobacter sp. Classification (GTDB taxonomy): domain Bacteria; phylum Pseudomonadota; class Gammaproteobacteria; order Steroidobacterales; family Steroidobacteraceae; genus Steroidobacter. Next base: position 5,433 of record DATAFY010000222.1, read on the forward strand.
GGCTTTCGCGGCGGCGCGCGGATCGTCGCGTCCGACAGCGGCGCAGCCCGGGTTTTCATGAGCTCGTTAACTGCATCAGCATCAGTGTTGTTAGACGCGATATCCACGGCCGAGGGCGTCACCGTGCAGCTGCACGGCGAGTGGCGGTTGGAAAACATCACCGCGATCGAAACCGCGTTGCGCCGCGTGCCGACCGATGCGCCTCGTCTTCGCGTCGGGTGCGCAGGGATCGCGGCGATCGATCTGTCCGGCGCGTGGTTGCTGCGCACGCGCCTGGCGCAGGCTCGCAGCGCAGGAGCGCAGGTAGAGTTTCTGGACGGCCCGCCCGAGCACTTTGCTTTCATCCAGGACATGACGGCGCACCCGCCGGCCGAACCGGCGCCTGAGGAGCCGCCCTCGCTGCGCAGCGTCATGGCCTGGATCGGCCGCGCGTCCGTGTCTCAGGCGCTGCAGCAGCGCGCCGCGATTGCCTTTCTGGGACGCGTCGCGCTCACCGCGACGCGTGCGCTGCGCAGCGTTCATCGCCTGCGGCTCCCCTCTATCACGCGGCACGTCTACGAGACGGGAATCCAGGCGATCCCGATCGTGTCGCTGATCGCGTTCTTGATCAGCGTCATCGTGGCGTATCTGGGCGCGCAGCAGCTGCGGCAATTCGGCGCGGAGATCTTCACCGTCGACCTAGTTGCGATCGCGGTGCTGCGCGAAATGGGCGTGCTGCTGACGGCGATCATTGTCGCAGGCCGTTCCGGCAGCGCCTTCGCGGCGGAGATAGGCGTCATGCGCCTGAACGATGAAATCGATGCGCTGCGCTCGATGGGCGTGGACGCGTTTGAGGTTCTGATCGCGCCGCGAGTCATCGGCCTGCTGATCGCGCTGCCGCTGCTCACAATCATCGCGGACGCGATGGGCCTCGCCGGGGGAGCGTTGCTCTCCTCATGGTTGCTCGACATCTCGTTCGCTCAATTCGTCACGCGTGCGCAGGATGCGCTCGCGCCGACGACGTTCTGGGCCGGGCTCGTCAAGGCGCCGGTATTCGCGGTCCTGATTGCGCTTGTGGGCGCATATCGCGGCATGCAGGTGCGGGACTCCTCGCGCGAGCTGGGACGACTCACGACGGTTGCTGTGGTGCAGGCCATTTTTCTGGTCATCTTCGCGGACGCCATCTTCGCGGTAGCGTTCGTGGAGCTGGATTTCTGAGGCGGCGGCCGACGCGGCTGCGCCGAGTCATGACTGCGAAAGCGACTTAGTGATTGAATGAACGCAGAGCCTCGCCCTGAAGTACGACCGCCGAGCGCAGGCGCAGCCGCGCGCGGCCTGCCCGTCGTCTCCATACGCGGCGTCGTCAATCGGTTCGGCGCACAGGTCGTGCACGACGGCGTGGATCTCGATGTCTACCAGGGCGATGTTCTCGGCGTGGTCGGCGGGTCGGGCAGCGGCAAGTCCGTGCTGCTGAGGACCATGCTTGGGCTGCACCGTCCTGCGGAGGGTCGCGTCTACATCGAGGGCAAAGACGTCACGCACTTGAGCCAGATGGAGCTCTCTGCGGTGAAGAGAGGCTATGGGGTTACGTTTCAACACGGTGCGCTGTTCAGCTCGCTCAGCGTCGCTCAGAACATTCAAATGCCGCTTCGCGAGTATTTTCCCGCCTCAGCCGAGGCTCTCGAGGCGCTCACCGAGCTGCGTCTGAGGATGGTGGGCTTGCCCGTCGAAGCCGGACGGAAACTTCCGTCGCAGCTATCGGGCGGCATGATCAAGCGGGCAGCGCTCGCCCGAGCCCTTGCGCTCGATCCCTCATTGCTCTTCCTGGATGAGCCGACGGCGGGCCTCGATCCGATTTCGGCCGCGAGCTTCGATCAACTCGTGGCGTACCTGCACGGGCAGCTGAAACTCACAATCGTGATGATCACGCACGATCTGGATACACTGCTGACGGTGTGCAATCGGGTCGCCGTCCTGGTTGACAGAAAAATCATCGTCGATACGCTCGCGGGCATCATGAATCATACGCATCCGTGGATCGTCCAGTATTTCCACGGGTCGCGCGCCCGCGTCGCGCGGGACGCCGTACGCGGGGAGCGTTGAATGGAGCGCGAAGCCAACTACATCGCCGTGGGCGCCTTCATCGTGCTGGTCGTCGCGCTGGCGGTGGTATTCGTGTTCTGGTACTCCGATGCAAGCGACGGTCGCGAGTACGACCTCTATGAAATCTACTTCACTGGAAGCGTCAGCGGGCTCGATCGGGGCAGCCCTGTAAGGTATCTCGGAGTCGATGTCGGGCGCGTGCGGCGTCTGTCCATCGATCCAAGCAACCCAAGCCGCGTCGCGGTTCTGACGGAGATCGATGAAACAACGCCGATATCGTCAGCAACGCGCGCAAGCCTGGGGCTGCAAGGCGTCACGGGGTTGCTCTACGTCAACCTCAAAGAGGCTTCGGACGTGGACCGCAACCAGCCGCTCAAGCGGGGCGCGCGCTATCTTGTCATCGAATCCACGCCTTCGGAGTTCGACGTCTTTCTCGCCAACGTTCCTGAGCTCATGGGCCGCGCAAACGCGCTTCTCGACCGCGTCGGCCAAGTGCTCTCGGATGAGAATCTGGCGGGCCTTGCCGAGACGATCGCGAACCTGAAAAAGGCGACCTCCACTTTGCCCGAGACGTCGAACAATGTCGCACGGCTCACCGAGCGACTGAATGCGACCGTGCTTGAGATTCACGGCGCGGCAGAATCGCTGCGAAGCATCAGCGAGGATGCGCGGCCCGAACTTCACGCAACGCTCGAGCGATTGTCGGCCGCCGCGAGCAGTCTGGCGGCGGCGTCCGCCCGCATGGACAATTTCACGCTCAAGAGCGAGGTGCAACTCGGTCGCTTCACCGAGCAGGGACTGTTCGAACTTGAACGACTGGTTCGAGAAACCCGATCCGCCGCGCGGGAGTTTCGCGATCTGTCGCGCAGCCTCAAAGAGAACCCGTCCCAGCTGCTCTATGAGCCCCCGGCGAGCGGCGTCGAGATCCGGCCATGAGCGAAGCGAAACGGGTTCGCAGTGGGGTTCTGGCCGCGCTAGAAGATGTTTGCCTGCGGCGAGGCCCGGCGCAGCGGCTCGCGCTCAGCTTCGCG
>DATAFY010000224.1:0-4445 GCA_036257205.1 Steroidobacter sp.
GACGTCCTGGTAGCTGATGGCATAGATGCTGCCGGGCTCGCGTTCCTGTCGATTCTCAGTGGCGGCAAGGGTCACGGTGAGCTGTATGCGTTCGCGCATACTGTTGAGGATCCCGATCCGCTGCTGAGGCGTCAGCACGCGTGCATCGATCAGCCCTACCTCCCGGGCGAGCGGTTCGAGTTGCGGATTCTCGAGCAGCGATTGCCTGACCAGATTCAATTGAGCATTGACGTCCTGATCTGCGACGAGATTGGCGAGCACGGGCTTCAGCGCCGTTTTCGTGTCTACGTAGATGCGAGCCTTGGCCTCATATACGTCTGGGAGGGCGAAGATCGTCAGCCATCCGATCAATGCCGTGGCCCAGGCCGTGATCAGCGCCTGACGGCGAAATCTCCAGGCGCCGCGAACGTAATCCAGGATCAGTTCGAGCGTCTCTTGCATATCAGAACCGTGATTCCGGAACGACGATCACATCGCCGGGTCGCAGGGCGATGTTCTGGCGCATGTCGCCCTTGTTCACGAGAGAGGATAACTTGACCTTGATTTCGCGCTGCTTGCCGTTATCGGTGCGTATCACCTTGGCGCGATTCCCCGCTGCGAAAGGTCCGAGCCCGCCGACCGCAAGCACGGCATCGAGCACCGTCAAGCCATCGCGATACGCGATCGACTGGGGACGAAGCACCTGCCCAATCACTTTGACCTGACTGAACGCGCTTGCCGGTTGAGTCACGATGACGTTGACTTGCGGCGAACGCACAAATTCGCCGAGAACCCTTTCTATGTCCCGCGCGAGCTGTGACGGCGTTTTCCCAACCGCCACCATGTCCTCCACCAGAGGCGTCGAGACTTTGCCATCAGGTCGCACAGGCACCGTGGTCGTCAATTCAGGATTGCGCCAGACAAACACCTGGAGGGTGTCTCCTGGGCCGATCACGTAATCCGCGCCCACTGAGCTCTCGGCCGGCATCTGAACCTGTGGAGCAGACGCCCCTTGTGCAGATGCCGCGTGGTTCAATCCGGCCGTACAGGCGCAGAGAAACAGCAGAACCGCAATGAGCCGACGTGCGCCGCGTGCGCGAAGCTCCACCCGTGAAAGGGCCGGCGCCGTGGCTCGAGCTTGCAGATGCGGCTGTGAGCTGAATGTGCAGTCGGACATATCTTTATTTAAATGGCCAACGCTCTGCGGTATAGAACAACAGGCGATCTTTGGCGGTGCTCGCGCATTTTATCCTAAGCGTACCAGACACTTACAGCGATCGATCGTTGCATTACTCTGTGCTGTGCTGACCGGCGGCGAGGCTTGCAGCATTGAGTTCGACGAGCAACTTTCGAGCCTCGACCGCACTCGAATACTCCGCCTGGGTGTTGATCAGTTGCGTCAACTCGCGGCGCGCCGCTTCACGCTCGCCGGCGCGCGCAAGCGCGGCGGCGTAGTGATAACGGACCTCCGGCATATTCGCCCCCGCTGCGGCCGCCCGCTCAAGAATAGGCAAGGCCTCCTTCACCCTTCCCCGTGCTACGAGAATCCAGCCGTACGTATCGGCAATCGCAGCCACTGACGGCGCGGCTTCATACGCCCGCTTCGCCATCGCCTCGGCGCGGGAATCGCCCCTCTGGTGGTACAGCCAGGCCAGATTGTTCAGCGCCATGGGGTTCGCCTGAGATCCTTGCGAGGCAAGTTCGTACTGCTCGATGGCCCGCGCCGTCTGTTCGGTGAGCGCGTAGTGCTCCGCCAGCGCCAGACGCACGGACACATCGTTGGGTCTACGCTCGAGCCATTCGTTGAGGGGCGCCGCCGGGTCCGCGAGACGGCCGAGGCGTCGCGCCCGGTGCCAGCGGATAGCGAGAGAAGCCGAAGGCGCAGATCTCGCGGCCGCTTCGAACGCCGCAGCGGCCTTCTCGTACTGTTGCAAGATCATCAATACATCGCCCTCGAGAACCGCCACGGCAGCCTGCTTTGGATGCGCCGATTTCAAAGCGGCGAGTCTTGCGAGCGCGTTCTCGCGCTGACCGTCCCGCAAGTCCAGCATCACCCACTGCGAGGCCGCAGGAATAGAGTCCGGGTGCTGCTGAAGTATTTTTTGCAGCGTCTGGCGCGCCGCGTCCGTATCGCCCTGCGCCAACTGCGTGCGCGCCACGTTGAGCGCGGATGCGGCGGTCCGGTCCACGCCTTCAGCGCTTCGAAACCAGCGCAGCGCCGGCTCGAAGCGGCCCATGTCCATGTAGATCTCTCCCAGCCGGTTCGCCAGGGCCGGGGCATTCTTCGCCGCGGACGCCATCTCCCGGATTACCGCATCGACCTCGCGAGCGTTGTGCGCTCTTGCGTACGCTCTCGCGAGCGCCACGCGCGCCTCGATCGCTTCGGAATTCTTCGCCCGAATCTGCTCCAGTTTGGCGATTGCCGTCCTCACGTCGCCTGAGCGCGACGCAATCTGCGCAAGCACGAGCAGCGCCGACTCGTTCGCGGGATCCACCGCCAGCGCCTGCCTTGCGGCAGCGTCGGCCTCACTCATCCGGCCGGCGGCGCCTTCAACGCGAGCGCGAGCGACCAGCGTGGCGACGTCGCCTCGCTTGTGCTTGGCGGCCGCCGACAGCACTTGCCTCGCGCGCTCAAACTCGCCCAATTGCGCGTACAACAACGCCGATCGATTGAGCACCTCAAGATCGTTCAGGTTCGCAGCCACGATTCGACCGATTTCCTCACGGGCGGAGTCCGCTCCCTCCTCGGCTGCCAGGGCTGCGATCAAAAGACTGTCGCGCGCGGCGCCGCCTGCGGGCACTGCGCGCAGCAGCTCAATCGCCTTCTCACGCTGCTGATTCGCCAGGTACGCGCCGGCGAGATCGGTCTTGAGCTCAGCGTTGCCGGGTCTGCTGGCGAGGCTGCGTTCCAGCCTAGCTATCCCGGCAGCGCTCTCGCCGCGTTGCAAGTCGACGAGGCCCAACAGCGCTTCGGTTTCCGGATCTTCGGCGCTCTGCATTGGCAAAAGCGCTCGCGCCGCCGCATCGGGCCGTTGCAGTTGCAGGTTGACCTTGGCCAGGAGCTTGCGCGCCTGCATGTTCTCGGGCGCAAGCTGCACAAGCTCAGAGAGCTGCGCCTCCGCCTGGTTGATGCTGCCCTGCGCGAGCAATGCGACGCTGAGCGCCATTCTTGCGGGTGCGTAGTTCGGCGCGGAACTCAATGCCTGTCGTGCTTCAGCAACGGCTGTTGCGTAGTCTTCCCGCGTGATTGCAAGGCGCGCTGCAAGCAGCCGCGTACCCGGCGAATTGGGGGCGAGCTTCGCCAATTCAGCATGCGTCTGCTGCGCCTCATCGGCCTCGTCCATGCCCAGTTGCGCATCAGCCAACGCCGCAAGCAACCCTGCGCGCTGCGCCACCGTCAACTGGCGACGCGCATCGTCGCTTGTCCGCGCCCGCGACAGCGCGTCAGCCGCGCGGGGGAACTCCCCCTGACGCAATAGGAGTGTTCCACGCGCTGAAAGCGCTGCGGCATCCGCATCGTCGTATTTGAGCGCGACCTCAAGCTCCTCGAGCGCGGCGTCCCACTGCCTCGAAGCGACCAGCGCCTCGGCAAGGCCGGTGCGTGCCCGACTCGAGCGCGGTTCAAAAGCCAACGCTGCTTTGAAAGAATGGGCCGCCTCTTCGCGTTTCCCAGCGCTCAGCAACGCCATACCGCGATAGGTGGAACGCGCCGGCTCACGCAAACCACTCTGCCCGGCATCGATCTCGGCGAGCAATTTCGCCGCTTCGCCTTGCGCCAGACGGATCTCGGCTCGCAACGGCGCCGACTGTTCGATTGCCGCGCCATGTTTGATCGCCTCGCTCAACTCCTTCTCTGCAGATCGCGAATCGCCCGTCTGCAAAGAGAGCTCTGCGAGCATGAGTCTGGCTCGGACGTTGCCGGGCTCATTGCGCACTGCATTCTGCAGCTCAATGAATGCCGCGCGATGATCTCCCGATCGGATGTCGCTCTCCGCGCGCGCAATGCGTTGTTCCGCATTGACGAACCAATCACAGCCCGAACACTGAAGCACGCAGACAAGAACGGCGAAAACCGTGGAATATCGGTGCGTTGAGGTCATGAATGGGGCCTGCTGCTTCTGCTTCACAGATGAGCCGCCTGAATGAACTCGTGCAGTGCGGCGCGCGCAGCGCCGCAGTCGCCAGCGCATGCAGTTCGCAGCGCCACTATGCTGGACAGCGGAGCGCTGGCCAGGGAGCTGGCCGCATACCACGTCTGCGCCACATAGTCTCTGTTCGTCTGCATCGCACCTACGCGGTAGAAGTACCAGAGCACCGACTCCTCCCCCGATTCGCTCACCAGGAGCAGTTCCGTCGCCGGACCCTGCGGTGCGATGCGTTTGTGGGCGATGATCTTCGCTGTGCTGGTCCCAAGTATCGAATTGCGATACCCGATCAGCTCTTTGCCCTGACGCTGGGAGGCATAC
>DATAFY010000240.1:0-4918 GCA_036257205.1 Steroidobacter sp.
GCGAGTGTCGAGCTCTGTCATTCCCTGTTACTCGCCGCCCGCTTCCTGCGGAAAGCTCATGCCGACGGTGCTGAATCCCGCATCGACATAGGTGATCTCGCCGGTGATGCCATTGGCGAGGTCCGAGCACAGAAACGCCGCCGCGTTGCCCACATCCTCGAGAGTCACGTTGCGGCGTAACGGCGCGACGTCCGCCACGCGGCTCAGCATCTTTCTGAATCCGGCGATGCCCGCCGCCGCGAGGGTCTTGATCGGTCCGGCGGAGATGCCGTTCACGCGAATATTGTGCGGCCCCAGGTCTGCGGCGAGAAAGCGCACGTTCGCCTCGAGGCTCGCCTTGGCGAGGCCCATGACGTTGTAGCTGGGCAGCGAGCGCACGGCGCCGAGGTAACTCAAGGTCAGCACCGCGCCGGCGCGGCCTTGCATCATCGGCAGTGCGGCTTTGGCGATCGCCGTCAGGCTGTAGCTCGAAATGTCATGCGCGACGCGGAAATTCTCGCGGGTGGTGGACTCAACGAAACCGCCGCGCAGCGCATCGCTCGGCGCGAACGCAACGGCGTGGATGACGATGTCGAGCGTGTCCCAGGTACGCTTTAAGGTTGCGAACGCCGCATCGATGCTCTCATCGCTCGCGACGTCCATCTCGAACACCGCCTTCGCGTCGAACTCCTGCGCAGTAGCCTCGACCCGGTCCTTGAATCGGTCCTGATAGGAGAAGGCGAGTTCGGCTCCTTCACGGTGCATGGCTTCCGCGATGCCGTATGCGATCGAACGTTCCGTGGCGAGTCCGACGATCAGTGCGCGTTTTCCTGCGAGAAAGGGCATAGGGTGTTGTGATTCGTGACTAGTGACCAGCGACTAGTCTAAGAGGCGCTGGGCGTTCGCGCCACGGCGAAGCGCACCGAACCGCCGCTCAAAGCGGGTGAACCGCGCCGGGGCGGCTCGTCCGTTCACCTTCTCCTGATGGAAGGTGTTCTTCGTCCCCGTTCGTACTGAGCCGATCTACGGTGAAGGGTCTCTTCGATGACGGGGAGCACAACAGCAGCATCCTTTAGCGGCAACGCTCGCTGGCCGCTCCCCACTCACGTTCTATATCCCCGCTCGCCGATCAGTCACGTACATGACGAGCCGCTGGCCCGGGCGGATGACGCTGCGTTTGGTCAGATCGTTCCATCCCAGAAGGTCCGCAAGCCGCACGCGAAAGCGCGTGGCGATGCGACCTAGCGTGTCGCCGGTGCGCACGACGTACGTCATCGAGCGCGAGCCGGAGCCTTCGGTCGAGGCGAGTCGCGTTGTGCCGGGGACCGACAGCACCTGGCCGACCGTCAAGGTGCCGTTGCGCCGCAGGCCGTTCGCGTCTGCCAGATAGTCCAAGCTCACCCCGTGAGTGCGGGCGATGCTCCACAGGGTGTCGCCGCGCCGCACGATGTGCCGCCCGGACTTGCTCCGCCGCGCGGGCGCCTTGCTGATCTGCTCGGCTCGAGCGAATGCATAGATGGCTTCACCCGCGCGCGGTGCGGCGCTGATCAACAGGTCCTGACCGGGATGGATGATCGACCCGCGCAGCTTGTTCGCGTTGCGTATCGCCGCGACCGACACGCCGTACCGGTCCGCGATCTCTCCGAGCGTGTCGCCGCGACGTACGTGGTGATACACCACCCGCACGCGCTTCTCCGGAGGCAACGCGGCCAGGGCCTCGTTAAAGCGCGCTTCACGATCAAGCGGGATGAGCAGGTGGTGGGGGCCGTCAGGATCCGTTATCCAGTGGTTGAATGCCGGATTGAGCGCCAGGAGCTCTTCCTTCGACAGTTCAGCGAGCTCGGCCGCCACGTGCAGGTCGATCTGGGCGGCGACGTCGACCTTCGCGAAATAGGGCTTGTTGGGGATCGGCGCGAACTCCAGCCCGTGCGCGGCAGGGTTTCCGACGATACGGCGCATGGCGAGCAGCTTGGGAACATACGCCCGCGTTTCTCGCGGCAGCTTCAGGCTGAAAAAGTCGATGGGCTTGCCTGCCTCGAGATTCTGTCGCATGGCCCGAGCGACATTCGCTTCCCCGGCATTGTAGGCGGCGACCGCGAGCAGCCAGTCGCCGTTGAATTCCGCCGCCAGGAATTCCAGATAATCGAGCGCAGCGCTCGTCGCGGCGAGCACGTCGCGGCGACCGTCGTAGTACCAGTTTTGCTTCAGCCCGTAGTGACGACCTGTGCCGGGAATGAACTGCCACAGGCCGGAGGCGCGCGCCCGCGAATAGGCGACAGGATTGAAGGCGCTTTCGACGATGGGCAGCAGCGCCAGTTCGAGGGGCAGCTTACGCGCCTCGATTTCGTTCACGATGTGGTACAGATAGCGCTCGCCGCGCTTGAACGTGCGATCGAGATAGTCCGGGTGCCGCACGAACCAGTCGACCTCAACACTCACGGAAGGATGGTCGACGTCGACGACGGCGAAGCCGGTGCGGATGCGCTCGAACAGGTCGTCCGGGCTTGTTGCCGCGGAGCCCTCGAACGTCCCCAATGCGCCGACCAGTCGCGGGGCGGATTGGGTCTGCGCATCGAGGGTTTCGATCGCCTCCTCGATTTGCTCCGGACCGGCCGCGCCGACCCCGGCCTCGTCCAGTTTGCCTATGCCCGGATCGAGTTCGACTTCCTCGATGAGCTCTTCGTCCCCATCGGAAGCAACCCGATGGCTGCTGCAGCCGCCTACCAGGACGGCGAGCGCCGCGGCAACCGTTGCGATGTGCGCCCGCAGGCTTTGTTTGTAATTCATTCGACCCCTCCCGCGATGCTCATGGGCTTGCGCGGCACGCATTGACACTACGACTGCGCGGCGCCCCTTCAGTGCTGGCCGCGCCGTCTGACTCAATTCATCGGAAACCGTCCTTCCACTCGCGAACGACAGCGAAAATTTCCGCCTGATTCTGTAACCTGCGACCCGCTCGTGCTTCCGCGGCGCGTCTCACACTCTCCTGATCGCATCGCAGGAACGGATTCACAGTTCTCTCGCGTCGCATCGTCGTGGGTACGGTCGGCTCGTCTCGCTCGCGTTTGCCGCGGCATTCTTCGAGGTAAGCCGCAGCCTGCGCATTGTCCGGTTCGACCGCGAGTTCGAAGCGTAAGTTCGATATCGTGTATTCGTGAGCGCAGTACACCAGCGTATCCGGCGGCAGCGCCGCCAATTTGCCGAGCGATTTGGACATTTGCTCCGCCGTGCCCTCGAACAGCCGGCCGCACCCGCCGCTGAACAGGGTATCGCCGCAAAAGACGGCCCCGTGACCCACGAAGGCAATGTGGCCTGCCGTATGGCCCGGCACGTCCAGAACGCTGAACGCGAGTCCCAATTCGGGAAAATACGCGGGATCGCCCTCTCTGACGCGCACTGCATCGCCCGGGGTGCGCTCGTTGGCAGGGGCGAACGTCGCAATGCGCCGCTGCGCGGTCAGCTCGGGTACGCCGCCCACGTGATCGGGATGGTGATGCGTGATCAGCAGTCCGCTCAAGGACAACGCGCGATCTGCGAGCGTGCGCTCGACGGGGGCCGCCTCGCCAGGATCGACCGCCACGACCTGCGATGGGTCGCGCGGGGAGTGAATCAGCCAAATGTAATTGTCCGAGAAGGCCCGAACGGGGGTGACCTGAAGCATCGTTCGCGAGCCCATCCGGGCGCTGTGAATCGCAGGCCCTATTAAACATGGGGCGGCTGCGGACCGGCAAGCGTTTGAAGCGCCGAATTCATGAGTTGAAACCCCCGGTGGGCGTTCAGCGTTACCACTTCGGTTGCGGCGGACCGCCGCGCGCACGAATGTCGCTCGCGCAGGCGTAAGATGCCCGCCGTTTGACCTGGATGGCTGGCGCTCATCGCCTTCTACATACCTATGTCCGACGCCACAACGCCTGACGTGCACTCCTGGTTGCGTTCACCGCTCGGTCAGCGCGTGTATACACTCGAGCGCAAGCTCGCAGCCGAAGCCCTGGCCCACGTATTCGGCTGGCAAATGCTACAAATCGGGCGGTGGGGCGATGACGATGGGCTGCTGTGCGAGGGCCGCACCCAGCGCAAGACCGTGCTCGCCTGGCACGGCGAGCGCAACGAGCCCAGAGCCGGCACGATCCGCTCGCGAACGGATTCGCTGGCGATCGCCTCGGATTCCGTGGATGCGGTCGTGCTGCCGCACACGCTGGAATACGAGCCGGAGCCGCACGAGATTTTGCGCGAGGTCGAGCGGATCCTCTCCGGTGAAGGCCATCTGATCGTGTTCGGGTTTCGCCCCTCCTCAATCTGGGGGCTGCGACACCTGTTCGCGAAAAATGGATTTCCTCCTGGGCTTGAGCGACTCATCAGCGAAGGACGTCTGCGCGACTGGCTGAAGCTGCTGGGCTTCGAGGTCGTCGATGCGCGCCGCTATCTGTTCACATTGCCGTGGGGTTCGGCCGGACGCTCATCGGGCAGTTTCTTCGAGCGCGCCGGCGCGCATTTATGGCCCCTGTTCGCCGGCGGGTATCTCGTCAAGGCGCGCAAGCGCGTCTACACATTGACGCCGATTCGTCCTCGGTGGCGCCTGCGGCCCAGAGTCGTCGGCGGACTCATCGAGCCCACCACCCGAGGCGTGGGCAGCGTGCGACGCGGGTCCTAAAGCGCGCTTCGCGCCCGTTCCCCAGGACGAGAGCTCGCGCCTCAGCGCGCGTCAGCGCCCCAAATGCCGGATCGGGTCGCAGCCGGGTCAAGCCTCAAGCCTGCCGAATAGCCGCCCAAACAACGCAAGGCCGGACGGTTGACGCGCGCACGTGCGGATAGCACGCTCGCGCCCGGCTCCCAGTCCCCCCAACCCGGCTCCCGGACGTTTTCTGCTCCGACCCATGTCCCAAGTCACGATCTACACCGACGGCGCTTGCCGGGGGAATCCAGGCCCGGGAGGCTGGGG
>DATAFY010000279.1:0-2526 GCA_036257205.1 Steroidobacter sp.
GTTGCAGAAGGCGTGCGCCCGACCCACAGCGCGGCCGCTGACAGTGCACACACGAAACCGACGGCAATCAAACTCTTGCGCGGCGACAGAAAGGTCTGCATGCCTGCGCTGCGGGGAGAGAGGCTATTCGGGACCAAAAACTGGGGCATGGCTGGTTTCCTGGAGAGATAGCGGGGAGTGTGCTCCACTGCAGTCCAAAGATCGGTGCGCTATCGAACTTAAGGCCCTGCGGAATCCTGCACGCGCGCCGCGTGGAAAGCGCGCAGAATCCCGCAGACGGTAGTTCGCGAACCTCGAGGCATCCCGTGGACGAGCATGTCCTGCACATCCTCCTCGGCTTCGCCGGCGTCGGCGCCACCTTTGCGGGTTTCAGCGGCGTAGTGGCCGTGTTTGGGCGGCGGGCGCACGGCGAATGGCTTCCAGAGGACCTGTTCCGCTTGCGCAACCTGATGTTCATGTCTCTGGGCGTCTGCCTCCTGGCTTTTGCACCGCTGGTTCTCATCACCTGGCATTTCGCAGCAGCGCGTACCTGGGCGCTCACGAGCTTGTTATTGTTCGTGGGGAGCCTCGTGTATCTCTTGTACGCGAGACCTGCCAACCTGCGTCTGCGGCGCGATCGTCCCAGCCTGATGCCAACCTGGGCGTCGGTGGTTTTCATCGCTGCATTGAGCGTGGCTGCGATTCTCCAGTTGCTGAATGTCGTCGGTCTGTTCTTCGAGCGCGGAGCCGGGCCTTATCTTGCCGGTTTGCTGGCGCTGCTGTGCGCCGCTGCAATGCAGTTCGCGTTTCTGGTGATCAGGCCGCTGACCTCGGCGGGAAACTGACAGCGTGCCGCTGCGTGCCCGGGCTGTCCCTCAGAGCTGCGACCGCAGAAGCAGCGCGAGCTGCTCATAGACTCGCCGGGTGGTCGAGCGGCGCGCCCACCTTCGCAATACCATGCGTTTCGACTCTCTGATGTCCGCCTCGATGTAGCCGATCTGTTCGCGTGCGAGCTCTGCGCTAAAAATGTTGAGATTGGCCTCATCGTTGAGGCGAAACGAGCGATCGTCGAAATTCGCCGAGCCCACCGAGGTCCACGTCCCGTCGATCACCATGACCTTGCAGTGGATCATGGTCGGTTGATACTCGTAGATCTCGACCCCGGCGTTGAGCAGATCACCATACAGCCCGCGCGCCGCCCAACGCCCGACTCGGGCGTCGGAATAGCGGCCCGGAACGACGATACGTATGCGCACGCCGCGGCGGGAGGCGGCAAGCAGCGCATCCACCGTGAGCTTGTCCGGCACGAAGTACGCATTCTCGATGTCGATCGATGTCTGTGACGCGGTAAGGGCGAGCAGAACCATCAGATGCATGCTTTCGGAACCCCCAACGGGGGAGCTGCCGAACATCTGTGCATCCATCTCGCCGCTCGTCGGCTGCGTTGGCGGAAAGTACTCTGAGCCGTGCAGTACGCATCCGGTCGCTTTGATCCAGTTGTCGACGAACACCGCTTGCATCTGCGAAACCACGGGCCCTTCGGCCTGGTAATGGCTCTCCCGCCAGTGGGCTGTGTCCTGCGCATCGCCCGTCCACTCGTTGCCCATTCCTACGCCACCTGTGAACCCGATGCGGCCGTCCACGACCAGGAGCTTGCGGTGCGTGCGATTGTTCAAGCGTCCAAGGTGATACCAGGACAGCTCGTGGTAGAGCTGCAGGTCGCATCCGGCGCTGCGTGTGGCGGCGAGGAGCGTGGGGTCCATGCCGCGCGAGCCCAGCCAGTCGAGCAGAATGTGGACCCTCACGCCGCGCTTGGCAGCGGCGGACAGGGCTTCGCAGAACTGGGCGCCGATCGCGTCGCGCAGTACGAATGTTTCGAACGTGATGCTGACCGTAGCGCCGCGAATGGCTTCCAGCATCGGCGGGAAGATCCGGTCGCCGTTGATGAGCGTGCTGACCCGATTGCCGCCGACCAGCGGTGGGCCCAGGAGGATTCCAAGAGCGCGCTTGAAGTCCGCATCGCCGCTCGCGTACAGACGGCGTGGCTGGTACAGGAGCCGTTTCTCGGTAGTCGCCAGATTCGCCCCGACCCACAACGCAAGCGCAGCGACAGACAGCGTGACGAGGATGGCTAGCGCGATGAACAAAGCCTACGGTCTCGTTGAGATCGACGCGGCTTGCCGCTCGCCTGTCTTGCGCAATCGCTCGAGCGGTCGAGGGCGCCAGTTCTCATTCGGGGCGAGAAAATTCCGCGCGATCCGCCAGGAAGGTTCATGCTCTGCCGCTATTTTCAAGGCAACGAGCGCGGGCACGGCGAGGAGCACGCCGGGGATTCCCCAAAACCAGAATCCAAACCACACGGCCAGCAGGATGACGAGCGCGTTGACCTTGAGCCGACGGCCGACTGTGAGTGGCTGCACGATTTGCCCCTCGATCAAATGCAGTACGACGAAGCAGCCGGGGACGGCCAGTGCCCGGCCCAGCTCATCGAACGTTCCGAGCGCGGCGCCGCCGAGAATGATGATCGTGGCAGCAGGTCCAAGATAC
>DATAFY010000299.1:0-3825 GCA_036257205.1 Steroidobacter sp.
GGAACTCGATCACAGCGCAGGCTACAGCCTCGATCCGGTGGGCGATCTGGCGAGCCGCGCCGGCCCGGGCGTGCTCCACAAGTATCACGGCCGCGCGCTGCTGGTCGCGACCGGCGCGTGCGCCGTGCACTGCCGGTACTGTTTTCGGCGGCATTTCCCCTATGAACAGGAGGCCGCGCTGCACAGCGGCTGGAGGAGCGCCATCGACTACGCGCGAGCCGACCAAAGCATTACGGAACTCATCCTGAGCGGCGGCGACCCGCTGAGCCTGAGCGACCGCCGCCTTCAACAGCTCACGGACGCTTTGCGCCCGCTCAAGCACGTGCGCCGCTTGCGCATCCATACGCGCTACCCCGTCGTGCTGCCCGAGCGCGTGGACTGCGGCCTGATCGCCTGGCTGCGCGGCCTCGCTCTGCAAAAGGTGATCGTCATCCACGCCAATCACGCACAGGAAATCGACCAGTCCGTGGCGCTCGCGTGCTCCGAACTTGCAGGCGCGGGCGCCGTTCTTCTAAACCAATCCGTGCTCCTGCGCGGCGTGAACGATTCGCCCGAGGCGCTGATCGACCTGAGCGAGGCGTTGTTCGCGGTTGGGGCCTCGCCCTACTACCTTCACGTGCTTGACCGCGTACAGGGCGCCGCACATTTCGAGGTAGACGAAGCGCGCGCGCTCGCCCTGCACGCCGAGCTGACCGCCCGCCTCCCCGGCTACCTCGTACCCAGGCTCGTGCGGGAGATTCCCGGCGAGCGCGCGAAAAGCCCGGTCAGGCCGGCTTGACGGGCGATGTTAGAATCGCATCAGAACTCAGTTGAGGACGGCGGCGCACGGCAACCTCGCTGATGTCGCGCGCCGTTTCGAACCTATCGCCCGCTGAAATTTGTCCCACGGAGATTGCATTTGGCCGAACAAAGCGCTGTGCCGATGATTGTCCTCACGCGTCATCAGGACAATGTTGAAGCCGTCAACAGCACGTTGCGCAAAGCCGGTCATGCGGTCCGGTGCACCTGGATTCGTGAACTCAAAGATCTTGCAAAGGCACTCGAAGAACTCAAGCCGCACATGCTGATCGCATTCGTCGGCGCCGATCCGCTGGACGCTGCGAACGTGATGGCCGTGTGCAAGCAGGCGGCTTCAACGGCGCCTGTCCTGATCGCACGCGATCAGGTGGACGAAGAGATCATCGCGGCGGCGATGCAGCACGGCGCTCGCGACGCGGTGACGGTGAAGCATCCGGGGCGGCTGCAGGCCGTAGTCGCACGCGAACTGCAAGCGCATCGGCAGCTCAGTGCGCTCAACAGCGCGATGATCTCGGCGCGAGAATGTCGCGAGAAGCTCCAGGCCTTGATGGCTGAATCCGCCGACGCCATCGCCTATGTCCAGGAAGGCATCGTCGTGGACGCCAATCCTGCGTGGCAGACGCTCTACGGCGCTGCCGACGTCGATTCATTGATCGGCGCCCCGCTGATGGATTCCTTCGCTGCAGACGCGCACGGCGCCCTCAAAGGCGCGCTCCTCGCGTGCCTGCAGGGCAAGTCGTCCCAGCATCCCTTGCGAGCGAACGCCGTCTTCGCCGACGGCTCCGTCGCGTCAATGCAGATCGAGCTATCCAGAACGCAGTACGAAGGCGAGCCGGCCGTTCGCGTGTGCATTCCAGCCGCCAAACAGGCCGGCGGCGTGGGCAGTGCGATCAGCGTGGGCAGTGCAGATGAGTCGATGAGCGATGCGCTCGAACGAGACGCCGCCACCGGAGCGCTGCAGCGGCGGTTTTTCGTCGAACGCCTGCAGCGCACGCTCGCTCAGCCGATCAAGGCAGGCGTACGTCAACTCGCGTCGATCGAGCCGGACGAACTCGAAGGCCTCGGCGCACAGCTAGGACCGCTCGCCCTGGAAGAGTTCATCGCGCAGTTCGGCGCGTTGGTGAACGGCGCACGAGAGCCAGGCGATCTGTGCGGCCGGTTCGGCGAAGGCGCCTTCATGCTGCTGATCGCGCGCGGCACGGCGCGCGATGTCGAGACATGGGCGAACAATCTCGTCCGCAAAGTCGCGGGACAGGTCTTCCGGGTCGGCGACAAGCAGATTTCCTGTACCTGCAGCCTCGGGCTCGCAATGGTCGATCCGCGCAAGCCGAACGCCGCAACCTCCCTGGCGGATGCGATCGAGGCGCGTCGCAAGGCTCAGGAAGCCGGGGGCGCACGCATCCAGGCGATCGACCGTCGCGATGAAGACACACGCCAGGAAGCGGCCGATGAAATCTGGGCGCGTCAGATCAAGGCCGCGCTGACCGAGAACCGCTTCCGTCTTCTGCAGCAGCCGATCGCAAGCCTGCTGGGCGAGGACCGTGGAATGTTCGATGTGCTCGTGCGCATGCTCGATGCGCAGGAGCAGGAGCTGTTGCCCGCCGAGTTCATGCCGGCTGCGGAGCGCACAGGGCTGATGAGGAACGTCGATCGCTGGGTCATTGGCGCGGCCTTCGCTCTTGCCGCCAGCCGGCCGGTGCAGCATTTGTTCGTGCGACTCTCGAGGGACTCGGCCCGGGACAAATCACTGCCCGCCTGGCTTGCCGATCAGCTCAAGAACGCGCGCATCCAACCGCAGCGCATCGCTTTCCAGATCAGCGAACAGGTCGCAGCCGAACATCTCGGGGACGCCTCCGAACTCGCCTCGAGCTTGCGCAAGGCGGGATTCCTGTTTGCGCTGGAGCATTTTGGAACCGGACGCGACCCCGGCCGGCTGCTCGCGCACCTGCCCCTGGATTTCGTGAAAATCGACGGCGAATTGATGCAAGGGCTCGCGGTCGATCAGGCCCTGCAGCAACGCGTACGCGAGCTCGTCGATCAGGCGAAGGCGAAGAACGCAGCCACGATCGCAGAGCGCGTCCAGGACGCCAACACCATGGCCGTGCTGTGGCAGCTCGGCATCGAGTTCATCCAGGGTTATTTCGTCAATGAGCCCGAGCAGGTCGTCATCGGCTGAACGAACAGCGCCGCAGCGCGAGCGCGAACGAATTCGCCGCGCCCACGGTCGTTAGGCCGACTCGACGTCGAGACGATCGACTTTTCGCCAGCCGCGGGGCAGAACGGCGCCGCGTTGAGCGCGCTCGCCGCGGTACTCCTTGAGGTCCGCGAATTTGAGCGTCATCTTGCGCTCGCCGGAGCGCACGACGAGACTCTGGCTCGGCGCGACGACTGCAACGCCGGTCATATACTCCTCGCGGCTCGCCGCTTTCGCGGAGGACAGGCCGAAGATCTTGTTGCCCTTGCCGCGCGGCAGTTCGGGCAAATCCTTGATCGGGAAGGCGAGCAACTTGCCCTCCGTGCTTACCGCACAGAGCAGCGCATCCTCGGCGAGGACCGGCGAGGGCGCCAGCACGCCCGAGCCTTCCGGCGCCTTGAGTACGGCCTTGCCCGCCCGATTGCGGGAGTGCAGCTCGCCGAGTCTCACGACGAACCCATAGCCCGCATCCGATGCGATCACCCAACGATCCTCCGCATCGCCGATGAGCACCCCGGCGAACGTAGCGCCCTCCGGCGGATCGATGCGTCCGGACAACGGCTCGCCTTGGCCGCGCGCCGAGGGCAGCGAATGGGCCGGAAGGCTGTACGCACGCCCGGTGCTGTCCAGAAACACCGCAAGCTGCGTACTCTTGCCGCGAGCCGCCGCCTGAAAGGAATCGCCCGTCTTGTACGAAAGCGCGGATGGATCTACGTCGTGTCCCTTGGCCGCACGCACCCAACCGCGCTGCGACAGGACGACGGTGATCGGTTCGCTGGCGAGGAGCGCGGTTTCATCGATCGCCTGCGCGGCCGCGCGCTCGACGATGCGGC
>DATAFY010000292.1:0-4035 GCA_036257205.1 Steroidobacter sp.
ACGCTTCTTCGCCTGCCGATCGGCGCTCGGGTCGATGCCCTCAGCAATGAGCCTGCGAACCTCGTCCCGTCGCTCCGTCGCATGATGTCGGGATAGGTGCCGAGTGAGAGCAGCTTTTCCGCGGATGACAGCGGACTAGAATCGTCGGGCTTTTAGCTTTTTTCTTGATTCTGCGCAGCGTATTCAGACGTGCTCAGATGCTTGAATGGTGCCCGGGACCGGACTCGAACCGGTACGGAGTTGCCTCCGAGGGATTTTCTTGCTCGCTACAGCTTTCGCTGCTGAGTTTTGGGCTCATTTGGAGTCTGGACTTTCTCTTTGCCATGTTCCGCTTGCGCGGAATGTAGGCAGGGGCCGTCAAGTCTCTACACTTTCAACAGGAGCGAGGCGTGCTCCTGAAGCTTAGCTCGGGATTGCAGTCACGCTGCGTCTTGCGAGCGCAGGTGGGGCTGTTTCCCCGAATTTGACCCCATTCACACCGGCAGTTTCCGGCCGGGTGCTCAAGTTTGCTTAAGTCCCTTGCGTCTACCAATTTCGCCACCCGGGCGGCGGGGGCGCAGCGATTGTAAGCGAGTTTTGGATCCAGTGAGTACGCAGCGACGCCGCGGGACCAAACGTACGCTCTGGTACACTGCCGCGCGCACGGGTTGAGCCCGGGCAAGAAATCCAAACCGTCGTCGGGCCGCACTCACTCCAAGCATGTCCGCTTCCGCCGCTGCGGCTGCATCGCCGCTGCAACTCAATGTTCGCGCGCTCCATTTGTGGCGCGGCGATAACCATCTGCTGCGCGGGGTGTCTTTTACGCTCGCGAGTGGAGAATTACTTCAGGTCGTAGGGCCGAACGGGGTAGGGAAGACCAGTTTGCTTCGCTGCGTTGCGGGCCTCATGCCCGTTGAATCGGGCGAGATCCGCTGGGGCGGCCAAACCATCGATCAGGCGCGCGAGGACTTCCACCAGCGGCTCGCTTATCTAGCGCACAACAATGCCTTGAAACCGGAGTTAACGGCGCTCGAGAACCTGCGATACGCGATCGCAGTGCGTCGGTCGGTCGCTGGCTCGGAGCTGGGCGACGTGCTCGCTCGGCTGCAGATCTCGGCTTGCGCCGATTTGCCCGCCCGCGCCTTGTCGGCCGGACAGAAACGTCGGCTCGCGCTTGCCCGCATCTTGCTGACGCAGGCGCCGCTGTGGATCCTAGATGAACCGATCACGAATCTGGATGCCGACGGGGTCGCCCTGTTCGAATCCTGCATGGCCGAGCACCTAAGCGCCGGCGGAAGGGTGTTGGCGGCTGCCCACCAGCTGCTGCTCGAGGGTCATGAACGCGTGCGTACGCTGGAGCTGCGTCGATGAGCTCGCCGGGGCTCGCGCGGCTCGTTGCACTGGTCGTCGCGCGCGATCTGAAACTGGCGCTGCGCCACTGGGACCAGGTGATTCAGCCGCTGATTTTTTTTGTGATCGTAACGACGCTATTCCCGCTCGCGATCAGCCCCGCACTCGATGAACTCAGGAGGATCGCGCCCGGCGTGCTCTGGGTCGCTGCGATGCTCGCGTCGCTCCTGGCGCTCGAGTCTCTTTTTCGGCCGGACGTGGAGGACGGCACGATGGAGCAATGGGTGCTCTGCGGTCAGCCCTTGTCGGTGTTGTTGCTAGCGAAAACCGCCACCCACTGGCTGCTGGCGGGTTTGCCGCTGGTGCTGACGGCGCCCATTGTGGGGACCGCGCTCGGGATGCCCAGTTCCGTCTGGCCCATCCTGGCGGCGACGCTCGCGCTTGGCACAGGCGCCCTCAGCGTCCTGGGCGCGATCGGCGCGGCGCTGACCGTCAGCGTGCGTCGCGGCAGCGTGCTGCTGGCGCTGCTGGTCTTGCCTCTGGAGATGCCTGTGCTGATTTTCGGCGCCCGGGCAGTGGATCTCGCCGTGCAGGGCGAAGCCGTCGCCGGTCCGCTAAACTTGCTGGCGGCGATGCTCTTGCTGTTCTTGAGCCTCGGACCGTTCGCCATGGCGGCCGCGATGCGCGTGAGCGTGGAGTCTTAGATGGAAGCGGTTAGCGATCGACGGTTGGCGGTTAGCCGGGGGCATCTGGCGCCCGCAAGCTCACCCGCCGGTCTATTCACACATCACTAGGTCACCGGTCACTTACATCATGTGGCTCTGGTTCCACAAACTCGGCTCCCCACCGCACGCGTACCGGCTCGCGGAGCGTCTGCGGCCATGGTTCTTATGGCCGGCGCTGGTCCTCATGGCGGTCGGCCTCTATGGCGGACTGGTGCTGGCGCCCCCCGACTACCAGCAAAAGGACGCGTTTCGGATCATCTATGTTCACGCGCCGAGCGGTTCCATGTCGCTGATGATCTATGTCGTCATGGCCGTCTGTGCGGCGATCGGCGTCATCTGGCGCATTAAGCTGGCGCATGCGGTGGCCGCCGCATGTGCGCCGATCGGAGCTTCGTTCGCGGCGCTCACACTGGCGACCGGATCCATCTGGGGAAAGCCCATGTGGGGTACGTGGTGGGAATGGGACCCGCGGCTTACGTCGGAACTGATTCAGCTCTTCCTATATCTAGGTTATATGGCGCTGCGGGCATCCTTCGACGATCCTCAGCGCGCGGATCGCGCCAGCGCGATCCTGGCGATCGTCGGCATCGTCAACGTCCCGATCGTGCGTTATTCGGTCGTATGGTGGAACAGCCTCCATCAGGCGCCGAGCGTATCCAAGCTGGCGGCTCCATCGATCAGCGGATCCATGCTCTGGCCGCTGCTGCTGATGGTCCTGGGGTTCGGCTTGTACTTCGCGGCCGTACTCTGCGATCGCGTACGCAGCGAAATTCTCAGGCGCGAGCGCAACGCGAGCTGGCTCGCCGAATCGCTGACGCACGCATGAGTGAGGTGTCGACGTTGAGTAATTTTCTACGCATGAGCGGCTATGGCGCTTACGTGTGGTCCAGCTACGCACTGGCGCTGGTCGTGCTCGTCTCGAACCTCTGGGCTGCCCGGCGTCGGCTGCGGGAAGAAATCGTGCGCACGCGACGACGAGCGCAGGTTCAGCAGCAGGAGAGGGCGTCATGACTCCGCGTCGCCGTCGGATGCTGCTCGTGGGCCTGATCGTGCTAGGCGTGAGCGCTGCGGTCGGCTTTGCGCTTACGGCCTTCCAGGAGAATTTGCTTTATTACTACACGCCGAGCGATGTTTTCGCCGGCAAAGCGCCGAGCGATCGCGTGTTCCGCCTCGGCGGCATGGTGCCGGAGGGGACTTTCTCTCGCCCGCCCGGAAGCCTGGAAGCGCGTTTCGCAGTGACCGATTTCAACGACACGGTCACCGTCAGCTATACGGGCGTGCTGCCAGATCTTTTTCGTGAAGGGCAGGGCGTCATTGCCCGTGGCCGCCTGGGATCAAATGGCGTGTTCGTAGCAGAGGAGGTTCTCGCGAAGCACGACGAGAACTACATGCCGCCCGACGTGGCGGATACGCTGCGCCAACAGCATAAGAAGTGAGGCTCATGGCGAATATCGGATAAGACTGAAGGCGAGTAAAGCAATGGCCGATTTCACACCAACGATGGCCTCATCACCGGCACCGCTGCCTGCCGTCCTCTTTCCACCGCAGGTGCTTCCTATCCGCTCCGACTGTCAGGCATCCCGTCGACGATGAGCACCGAACTCGGACATTTCGCGCTGATTTTGGCTTTCTGCCTGACGCTGCCGCAGGCGTTTTTCGGGCTGATGGGCGCCGCCGCGCGACGGCCTCACTGGATGGGTCTCGCATCGCGCGCCGCCGTCGGCCATTTCGTATTCACCGGGTTGGCTTTTGCAGCGCTTGGGTACGCCTTCTTCATCAATGACTTCTCTGTGCTCTACGTCGCGCAGAATTCGAATTCGCAGCTGCCGACGTTTTATCGGTTCGCGGCGGTGTGGGGCGCGCACGAGGGATCGTTGCTGCTGTGGCTGCTCGTTCAGTCGATCTGGACGCTTTCGGTCGTAGTGTTCAGCCGCAATATGCCGGCGGCGATGACCAGCCGCGTCATTGGCGTGTTGGGGGT
>DATAFY010000319.1:0-12435 GCA_036257205.1 Steroidobacter sp.
GCTGCCCATTTTCCCCGGCGGCAACCGTGCGGTCGTTCGCGCGGACGCGCCGACCGCGCTGCGCAATGTGCTTTCGGAGCAACCCACCGCACGGCCCGTATGGCGCGGCTCGCCGGCGGCGACGGTGCTGGAGGGCGCCGCCGTGGCGGTGGTTTCCGGCACCACGACCGAGAAATGGCTTGCAGCTCGACGCAGCGCCTTGCAGATCAACGCCGAGTTCGTCCCGGTTCCCGACTATCGCACGGGCCTGCAACGATTGCTCGATCGAAAGGCCGACGTTTTTTTCGGGGAGCGCACGGTCGTCCTCGGCGCGCTCGGCACGATGGAGAGTTCCGCGCGTGAGAACCTGGTGATTCTCGACCGGCGGTTCACGCACGAGCCGATCGCGCTCGCGCTGCCGCGCGGCGACGATGATTTTCGTCTTCTGGTCGATCGCGCGCTCAGCCAGCTCTACGCCTCGGAGGAGTTTGTCCAGCTGTACACGAAATGGTGCGGCGAATTCGACGCGGGAACTCGCGCATTCTTCCTGTGGAACACACCTGCGGAATGAACTGCGACGGTCCAGGGCGGATGAGATGACTGCGGATCAGCACCGTTAGCCAGGAGCAGCCAAAATGATTGAGCGAAGCACCAAGCGGTTGAGCCTGCGCGCGCTCGTCGTTGACGATGAGCTGAACACGCCGAGCGCCGAAGGCCGCGCTGCGCATGCGCTCGTGCAGGAGCTCCAATCCCGCGGCATTGAAGTCGTCCAGGCGACGTCCGCCGAGGACGGAATGTCGGTCTTCGTCTCAGACTCCGCGATCCATGCCGTGCTGATCGACTGGACGCTCGGCTCTGACAAGGATCACGCCCGCTCCCGCGCCTTTCTCGAATTCGTGCGCTCACGCAACGATCGTATTCCCATTTTCCTCATGGCCGAACGCGGCGAGGCCTCTGCCATTCCCATCGATGTGATGGAGATGGTGGATGAATTCGTTTGGACGCTCGAGGACACCGTGGCGTTCGTGGGCGGGCGCGTTGCCGCCGCGATGCGCCGTTACCTCGAGACGATGCTGCCGCCGCTCGCCGCGGCGCTCATGAGGTTCAGCCAGGTCTACGAGTATTCGTGGCATACGCCAGGTCACGCGGGCGGCACGGCGTTTCACAAATCTCCGGTCGGGCGGGTCTTCTTCGACTATTTCGGCGAGAACCTGCTGCGCTCCGATCTGTCCATCAGCGTCGGGACCCTGGGGTCGCTGCTCGATCACACCGGTCCCATCGGCGAACACGAGAAGTACGCCGCACGCGTCTTCGGCGCACATCGCACGTACTGCGTCACGAACGGCACGTCAATGTCTAACCGCGTGATCTTCATGGCGGCGGTCGGCCGCGATCAGATCGCGCTGTGCGACCGGAACTGTCACAAATCGATCGAACACAGTCTGGTGATGTCGGGCGGCGTCCCGACCTATCTCGTGCCGCTGCGCAACCGCTACGGCATCATCGGGCCTATCCCGCCCGAGCGACTCGCCAAGAAGGCGATCGACGCCGCCATCAAGGCCAATCCGCTCGTGGCGAAAGGAATGGAAACACGGGCGGTCTACTGCGTCATCACGAACTCGACGTACGACGGTCTGTGCTACGACGCGCGACGCGTCGAGGAGCTGCTCGATCCGAGCGTCGACCGCATTCACTTCGATGAAGCGTGGTACGCGTACGCGCGCTTCAATCCGCTCTACCGCGAGCGGTTCGGGATGCACGGAGATCCGAAGGACCACAAGGGCCCCACGGTATTCGCCACGCACTCCACGCACAAGCTGCTCGCCGCGCTCTCGCAGGCCTCGCTCCTGCATATCCGCGACGGCCGCGGCGCTATTCCGCATGCCCGCTTCAACGAGTCTTACATGATGCATGCGTCGACCTCGCCGCTCTATCCGATCATCGTCTCGAACGACATCACCTGCGCCATGATGGACGGACCCGGCGGCCCGACGCTCACGAACGAATCGATACAGGAAGCGGTGGCGTTCCGGCAGACGATGGGCCGCATCCATAGACAGTTCGCGGAGAAACGCGAATGGTTCTTCAAGACCTGGAACGCGGAGAGCGTCAAGACCGGAAAGTCGGGCAAGAAGGTTCCGTTTGAGGACGCACCGGCCCAACAGCTCGCCTCTGATCCTGAGTGCTGGGTGCTGCATCCGGGAGAGACGTGGCACGGCTTCGGCGATCTAGAGGACGGCTACTGCCTGCTTGACCCCATCAAAGTCTCGATCGTGACGCCTGGCGTGGCTGATAAGGGGGGGCTCGACAAGCGCGGCATCCCCGCGAGCCTTGTGACCGCCTACCTGCACCACCGGGGCGTGGAGGTCGAGAAGACCACGGATTTCATGATTCTGTTCCTGTTCTCGATCGGCATTACGAAAGGCAAGTGGGGAACGCTCCTCAACGCGCTGCTTGATTTCAAGCGCGACTACGACGCCAACGCGCCGCTTGCTCAGGTGCTGCCGCATCTCACCACGAATCACCCGGACGTCTACGGCGGACTCGGCTTGCGCGACCTCGCCGATTCGATGCTTTCACAGCTGCGCGAATCGCGGCAGACGCATTGGCTGGCGGAGGCTTTCTCTACGCTACCGGCGCCTGTAATGAGCCCAAGCGCCGCGTATCAGTACCTGATACGCGATGAGCTTGAGCACGTGCCGCTCGATGAGCTGGCGAACCGCGTGCTCGCGACCAGCGTCGTGCCGTACCCGCCGGGCATTCCGATGCTAATGCCTGGCGAGCTGACGGGCCCCGAAGACGGTCCGTATCTCGGTTACCTGCGCGCGTTGTGGTCCTGGGACGACCGCTTCCCCGGGTTCGGTCACGACACCCACGGCGTCGAGAATCGCGACGGCGTTTATTACGTGCAATGCCTCAAAGCAGGCGCAGAGCGGAGGCAGGCGCGCACGTGAGCCACGCCCGCAAGATGTCCCTGCCGCAGGCCACGATGCTCGTGGCTGGCAACATGATCGGCACAGGCCTGTTTCTGCTGCCGGTCAATCTTGCGCATGTCGGAGGCATCGCCATCTTCGGCTGGGTGATCGCCACGATCGGCGTGGCTGCGCTCGGGCTCGTCTTCGCCAAGCTCGGCGAGATCAATCCCCAGGAGGGCGGTCCGTATGCTTATGCGCGCGACTTCCTCGGTCCTTATGCAGGCTTTCAGACGAACTACGTTTATTGGTTCGGCAATTGGATCGGCAACATCGCCATCGCCGTTGCCGCCGTCGGTTATCTGGCGGAATTGATTCCGTCCATCGCCAAGCCGCCGGACAGCGTCTTCGCCACGGCCGTCGTCATCTGGTTGCTCACATCCGCCAATATCTTGGGTCCGCGAGTCATCGGCGCGCTCGAGACCTGGACGATGGCGCTCGCGCTTGTTCCTATCCTCGCGATCGCGCTCCTCGGATGGTTCTGGTTCGAGCCTGCGACGTTCTTCGCGGGTTGGAACGTCAGCGGCGAGTCGGACGCGCACGCGGTCTCGCGCGCCGCATCGATGGCCCTGTGGGCCTACATGGGAATCGAGAGCGCGGCCGTATCCGCGGGCGTCATTGAGAACCCGACGCGCAATGTTCCCCTGGCGACGCTCATTGGGCTCGGACTCGCCGCGGTCGTGTACATGCTCAGTTCCTCCGTGATCATGGGCATTCTTCCGAACGAGGAGCTGCGCACGTCGAATGCGCCTTTTGCGGAAGCCGCGCGGCTCGCGTTCGGCGCGCCCGGCGCCGTGATCATCAGCGTCTGTGCAGTCCTGAAATCGATCGGTTCGCTCGGCGGCTGGATGCTGCTCGTCGGACAATCGGCGAAAGCGGCGGCCGACGACGGCATGTTTCCTCGAATTTTCGCACGGCTCAACGCGAACGGCGTCCCCGGCGTCGGCCTTCTGATCGTGGCGGTGCTAATGACGATCGTTCTGTTCGCGACCATGTCGCCGACGATCGCCGATCAGTTCAACCACATTGTCGATCTCGCCGTCATTCTCATCATCGTTCCATACGTTTACGCAGCGGTGGCGGTGGTGAAAGTAATCTACGACTTCAAGCTGCCGAAAACGACGTTCCGGGCGTACAAATGGATTGCGCTCGCCGCAGTCGTCTACTGCCTCTGGGCGGTGATCGGCGGCGATCCGACCACGGTCGTGCACGCCATGGTGGCGTTGCTGATTAGTGTACCGCTGTATCCGTTCTTCATCCGCTCGATGGAGGAAGCAGCGGTCAAACGCACGGAAGCTGCAGCCCATCAGTCCGCCGCAGTCGCCGGCGCCCGCGCAATGATCCGCCAGACATGACCCGGAGGAGTTCCCATATGCAGACGCTCTTTGCGCTCAGGCGCTGGCTACGCGCTGAGAACCAACCGAGGTTTGCGGTCGCGATCCTGCTGACGGTCGTCGCAGCGCCCACGTTGGCGTCCGAGCAGGAGGAGGAAGCTCCGCGCTCTCCGCCTCCCGGATTGCCGGCGGGAATCGAATGGAGCTTCAACCTTGACGCAACCGTGGGCGCCTTCGGGTTCGCTGATTCGCTGTATACGAACCCGAAGCCCGAGCAACCCTCGGGCGATCTCACAGACAACTGGTTCGAGGGCTCCATCAAGCCGGCGCTGAGCGCCGAATACTCACTCGGCGATTCCACCATTTACGGCAAATTGAGCGCTGTCGGCGAACGCACGTATGGCGCAGCGCCGTCGCTCGTGGGTGAAGACGCCTCCTCCTTCGAGGAAGAGGATCTCTATATCGGCTGGCGCTCCGGAACGAGCCTCGGCCTCGGCGAGGACGTACTCGACTTCACGATCGGCCGCACTCAATACCAGCTCGGTCACGGCATGTTGCTGTGGGACGGCGCCTCCGAGGGCGGTACGCGCGGCGGCTACTGGACGAACGCGCGCAAGGCGTTCGAATTCGCTGCAATCGGCCGATTCAAGCCTGGCCCTCACACGCTCGAGGCTTTCTGGCTAGACAAGGATGACCTGCCGGAGGCTGATTCCCGCAGCGAGCTCTGGGGCGTGAACTATGAGTACGCGATCGGAGAAGACACAACGCTCGGAGCGACGTACATGAAGTGGTCTGCAGACCCCGCAAGCGCTCCGCAGCGCGACGGGCTCGACGTCTACAACCTGCGCGCCTTTACCGCGCCATTCCCGAACTTGCAGGCGCTCTCGTTCGAGGCCGAGTACGCGAAGGAGGATAACGACGCGGCGCTCGACTCTACGGCATGGAACGTTCTCGCAGCTTATCAACTCGAGACCGCATGGAAACCGAAGATCTCTTACCGCTACGCGTTTTTCGAGGGCGACGACCCCGCCACGCCCGACAACGAAGGCTTCGATCCGCTGTTCACCGGCTTTTCGGATTGGGGATCCTGGTGGCAAGGCGAGATCGCGGGCGAGTATTTCGTCGCGAACTCGAACCTCATCTCGCATCAGCTGCGCGTGCACACGACGCCGAACGACGCAGTGTCAACGGGATTCATCTTGTACGATTTCCTGTTGGATCAGCCTAGTTCACTGGCTCCTGAGGTCACCTCGGATGAGGTTGGTTATGAACTCGACTGGTATATGGACTGGAGCCTGAACGACAACTTCACCGTAAGCTTCGTGGCTGCTGTGGCTGAGCCAGGGGACGCGATCGAACAGTCCTCTGGCCGCACCGATACGTTCCTCTACGGAATGGTCTTCGCGGCCTACAGCTTTTGAGAGCGAGGGCGCCATGAACGCAAAAACGCTCGGACTAACCCTGCTCGCGGGTACGGCGAGTGCAATGCTTCTGTGGGGCTGTCAAACCACGCGTCCTTCGCCCATCGACGAGCCATCAGTGCAGGAGGGTCTGGTACGCGTACCGAACAAGACCGTGGATGCTGTGTATCGCCGACCCGATGCCTCTCTGGCAGGCTACAACAAGCTGCTGCTGCGTCCAGTAGAAGTGCAGTTCGCAAAAAATTGGGACCCGGCGAGCAGCGGCTCCGCGCTCTATCAGATGAACGAGCCGGATCGAGAAAAGATTAAGCGCGAGCTCGCGGATGTGTTCGCTGCGGTGGTCAAGCGCGATCTGGAGCGACAGGGCGGTTATCCGCTTGTGAATGAGCCTGGATCGGACGTGCTGGAGGCGCGTGCAGCTGTAGTGAACCTCTACATTAATGCGCCGGATGCGCCCACGGCCGGCCGCACGAAGGTTTACACAACCGAGGCTGGTGAAATGACTTTGATATTGCAGTTGCACGATTCCGTCACGGGGCAGCTGCTGGCGCGCGTATACGACAGGCGCGTCGGCCGCGACAGCGGCTACTGGACGTGGACCAATTCCGTCACGAACACCGCTGAGGCCGAACGCATTATCTCGATATGGGCGACGGGCTTGCGCAAAGCGCTCGACGCCGCGCATGCAAAGAGTTGAACCGCGCTGACTAGCGCCTGACATTAAGGAGATTGACGCCATGCAACGCTACTATGTCGCGACTTTCGCCACGCTCTGCATCATCTGGTCGGCCGCCAACGCGCAGCAGGAGACGCGTCCACCGGGTTGGGACTTCGGCGCCGACGTCATCTATCAGGATTCGCAAGACATTGACTTCAACGGCGGCTCCCGGGCATCACTCGACAGCGACGTCGGGGTTGCACTGACGTTCGGGTACCGCTTCAACAGCCGCTTCGAATTGATTTTCGGCCTGGACTGGAACACGGTGGATTACGACGTCAACGTCGCGTCGGGCACTGTTGGTCAATTGGCTTTCTCGGGAACGGGGGACGTCGAGACTTGGACGCCGCGCGTAGGCGCCAATTACAACTTCATAGACGGCAACGTCACGCCCTTCGTGACGGCAAGCGTCGGCTGGAGCTTCATCGACACGAACATCCCGCAAGGTCCGCCGCAGAGCGCCTGCTGGTGGGATCCGTGGTGGGGCTACTACTGCGGCACCTGGCAGAACACGCGCAGCATCGACGAATTCGCCTATGGCGTCGGCGCCGGATTGCGCTGGGATGCGTCCGACACGATTTCGTTGCGCTTTGCGTACGAGAAGCACTGGCTCGATCTCGGACAGGCGAACAGCACGCCCGACTTCGATCAGCTGAAGCTCGGGATTATGGCGCGATACTGAGGCGGTGGAATTCGACGCGCAACGCCCGAAACTTGCGGTACAGCGTCCATGACGCGAGGCGACTCTGGCGTGCGACAGCGCCGTCCGGTGCGGCGCTCGCTCAGCGAAGGCGAATGAAGACAAGGTCATTGCTGCTGGTATGGCTCGCACTGCTTGCTGCGCGCGCGCACGCGTCCATGTTCTCGGGCGATGCGCTGGATGCGGTAGCGAACGTCCTTGCCTGGATCGTGCTGATCGTTGCGCCTGCGATCGCGATCGCCG
This sequence comes from Steroidobacter sp., assembly GCA_036257205.1. Classification (GTDB taxonomy): domain Bacteria; phylum Pseudomonadota; class Gammaproteobacteria; order Steroidobacterales; family Steroidobacteraceae; genus Steroidobacter. The sequence continues at coordinate 7,368 of DATAFY010000319.1, forward strand.
TCTTCTGGATCGTGCACATTCTTCCGGAGAGAATCGCGGAGAACCGCCATCATCCTCAGGCCAAGGCGATCAAGACGCTGTGTCTACTGTCGCTTTTTTTCGGCGGCATGCTCTGGCCGCTCGCGTGGCTGTGGGCGTACTCGAAGCCGGTGTTCTACAAGATCGCGTATGGCGAGGACATCGCCAAACCAGAAACTGAGCCCACGCCGCCGACGGCGAACCGCGGCATGGAGAATTCCGTGCCGCAGCACGAGCGCGCGGCGGTGCGCTCTCGGCGCAGCGAAGAGGAAGTCTGAGATGGAACTCCTCATTCTCGGCGTCTACGCCCTCATCGTCTGGCTGATCTTCTTCAAGTACAAGCTGCTGCCGTGGAACACGGTCACTCAAGTCATTGTCATTACGCTGCCCATCATCGGCATCACGATTCTGATTCTCGTGCTCAACATCGTGGCGCCGTCATCGTCAGACGTCCGCGTCATCAACTATGTCGTTTCGGTCAACCCTCGCGTCAACGGGTTGGTCACAGAGGTGCCGATCGAGCCGAATCGCCCAATTCGCAGGGGCGAAGTGCTGTTCAGGATCGATCCGACCCCGTATGAGATTGAAGTGCGGGGACTGAAGGCGCAGCTGCAGCAATTGGACGCGCAGCTGGTCACGGCGAACGCAAATCAGCGCGGCCTCGGTGAGCAGTTACGCAATGCTAGCGCCAGCAAGGAAGCGGTGGCGTCCAAACTCAAACTCGCGCGCATGCGCCTGGAACAATTGAAGGAGTTGGCGGCCACCGGCGCCGGCAATCAGTTCGACTACGAACAGGCCCAAACGGATGTCGCGAATCTCAAAGCCGAGCTCGATGCGGCCGAAGCGAGTGAATCGCAGGTGCGCGAGAAACTGGCGGCCAAAACGGAATCAGGAGAGCAGGACGAAATCGCCAACGTGAAGGCGCAAATCGCGCGCGTTCAAGCGCAGCTCTCCGATGCGCAGTGGAGGCTCGATCAGACGGTGTATCACGCGCCGGCGAACGGAACCGTGGTCTCGCTTGCGTTGCGACCCGGCGCGATAGCGGTTCAGTTTCCCCTAACCCCGGCCATGACGTTTGTAGAAGACGAGCAATGGATCATGGCGATCTTCCACCAGAACGAAGTGCGGAAAATCAAGCCGGGGCAGGAAGCGGAAATCGTGCTCAAGATGTACCCGGGCCGGATCATTAAGTGCAAAGTCGATTCAATCATGTGGGCGACGGCGCAGGGACAGCTGCCGATCGGCGGCGCGAGCACGTCGCCCGGCGTCGCTCCAATTCCGCCAAACAGCCTCGCGGTGCGTCTACTCAAGGACCGCCGTGACGAGAACCTGTTTCTCGCATCCGGCGCAATGGGATCGGGCGCCGTCTATACGGACAGCGGCGAGCCGATTCACATTCTTCGTAAGGTGATCCTGCGCATCGGCACGAAACTCGATTGGCTGATCCTGAAGCTGCATTAGCGTGAAGTGAAGGGGATAGCGCGTGCGGACGTGAGAACACGGCGACACTGAAACGCATGACTGGTGATTCGTGAGTGTTGAATCGTTAGAGGCGGCGAGGCGCCGACCCGCGGGGCACGGGACAACCGCGCGTTATCTCTTGGCAGCCGTCGCAGCCCTACCAGGCTGCGCGATACAGCCGCCCCCAGCGAGCGATGAAATACGCAGGCAGGCGCTGGCGCACGTCAATGTCGACCACCCCTGGAAGGCCGTTGCGACGGAAGTCAACGCCGACGAGGTTGAGAATAACTGGCTCAGTACATTCAACGATCCAACGCTCGACGCGCTCGTACGCGAGGCGCTCGCCAACAATCCAGATCTGCGCGTCGCCGCCGCGCGCATGGAGCAGGCCGGGCAATCGCTCATCATTGCCGAATCCGCGATACGCCCGGCAGTCAATGTATTTGGCACCGGCGGAACCAAGACAGGCGGCGGCGGCGATGCCACCTCGGCGCTTCAGGCACTCGTGCTCTCCGCCTCCTGGGAGCTCGACTTGTGGGGCCGCGTACGTTACGCACGCAACGCCGCACGAGAGGCATACGCATCCGTACAGGCCGATTTCGAGTTCGCGCGCCACTCGCTCGCGGCTTCCACTGCGAAAGCGTGGTTCACCGCGACTCAGCTGTCGCTGCATGCCGGTATCGCGGCGGAGATGGTCGAAGCCGCGCGGAAGCTGCAGTCGTTGGCCGAAGAGCGCAAGCGAATCGGCGCGGGCGCCGAGTTCGACACTGCCGTCGCGCGCGCCACAGTTCGCCAATACGAGGACGCGCAGCAACAGGTTGAGTTTGCGCGTACACAGGCCTTGCGCGCGCTGGAGCTGCTGATCGGCCGCTATCCAGCCGCGGAGGTCGATGCGCGCACGCAGCTTCTTGCCCTGCCCGGTCCGATCCCGGTAGGCGTCCCACTGCAGATGCTCGAACGACGCCCGGATGTAATTGCCGCGGAACGGCGCGTTGCGGCCGCCTTCAATCGCGTTGGTGAAGCCAAAGCGGCGCGTCTGCCGCAAATCACGCTCAATCTCAATTTCGGCGGCTTCGACAGCGAGATCCTGGAGCTGAAGGAAGATTATGAGAATCCGACCGGCGGCCTCGGCGCACGGCTGCTTGCGCCGATATATCAGGGCGGCGCCCTGACGGCGCAGGTGCAGATTCGCACCCTGCAACAAAGAGAAGCCGTGGCCGATTATGCGCGCATCGCCCTGCGCGCGCTTGGCGATGTAGAGAACGCGCTCGCAGCAACCGAGTCGCTGGCCGCGCGCGCGGACTTGCTCCAGCAGATCGTCAACGAACAGTCACGCGCACTGGACCTCACGCAGACGGGATTCCGCATCGGCCGGGCGGATCGGCGCGCGGTGGAGCAGCAGCAATTGAGTCTGCATAGTGCGCGCCTGGCGCTGCTGAACGTGCAGACGGAGCAACTGGCGGCGCGCGTCAATCTGCATCTCGCGTTGGGGGGCGGCTTCGAAACCCCCGGGCGCCTAGATGGAGGCTAGGCAGTGAAACGGACCGTAAGGCTCACAGGCGATGCGCTGCGCAGGCCCTTCTTTCAGCGGTGCTTCTGTCTCTTCGTCACCTTGCTGGCGCTCGCGGCGGCGGCGCGCTTTCGCGACAACATCGAGTCCTTCGTGATTCGTAGCGCGATTTCCCCTCTGGACTTCACGGACCGCGTCTACTTCAACCTTTCGACGCTCACCACCACGGGTTTCGGCGATATTGCGCCGATCACGCGGTTGACGCGAACAGCATCCGTCATTGAAGGCATTTTCGGAGAGCTGTTTCTCGCGATCCTAATCTCGAGACTCGTGGGCGTATACCCGACGACAGACCTGCAATATCGCGGCGAGACAGCGCGACATCGCCGTTGCACCGCGGTCTGACGGACATGGACCCTGCGTCAGGCGCATCGACCAAAGCGAGCAACCCTTATGAAACCTGTACTATCAAGCGAAGTCACACGTGTCGTGCTTCTGGTGCTTGTGATCGGCCTGTTGATGGCTGGAAGCTTCTGGACGCTGCTCGCGTTTCTCGGCGGACTGATCTGGGCGGCGACCATCGTTGTCGCCACCTGGCCGGTGCTCTTGCTTGTGCAACGGAAGACCGGCGGACGACGCTCCGTCGCGGTTGCGATCATGACAGCTCTGGTCCTGATCGCAATTCTCGTGCCGTTTTCCGTGGCCGTCGACTCCGTGCTCAATGCGGTTCAGCGCGGCCCCGCAGTGGTTCGCGAATTTCTTGCGGACGGTCTCGGCCCGCCGCCAGAATGGGTTTTGAACATTCCTTTGGTCGGCGCGCGGCTTGCCGGCAAGTGGCAGACGCTGGCTGCGGGCGGGCCGGACGCGCTCGCAGAAGCCATTCGACCCTACGCACGCTCAGCCGCGACCTGGGTGATTTCGGCGACCGGCGGCTTCGGCATCATGATCGTGCACATTCTGCTCACGGTCATTCTCGTCGCCATTCTTTACGCGCAAGGCGAACTCGCTGCGCGCGGCGCTCTGGCGTTCGGCTATCGCATGGGCCGTGAGCGCGGCGAACAGACGATACGGCTCGCCGGCCAGGCCGTTCGCAGCGTCGCGCTTGGCGTACTGGTCACTGCTCTTGTGCAGTCGATTCTCGCCGGTCTCGGGCTCTGGCTATGCGGCGTACCACGGCCGGGCATGCTGGCGGCGATTGTATTCGTGCTCGGCGTCGCCCAAATTGGTCCGCTGCCCATCATGGCCGCGGCGGTGTTCTGGCTCTATTGGACCGGCAATACTGTGTGGGGAACCGTCCTGCTCGTGTGGAGCGTGCCAGTCATTGCTCTCGACAACGTGCTGCGGCCTATCCTGATCCGCCGAGGCGTGCAGCTTCCGATGTTGCTGATCATCGCCGGCGTCATCGGCGGCCTGATCAGCTTCGGCGTGATGGGCCTGTTCATTGGGCCGGTCGTTCTGGCCGCCACCTACACGCTGGCGAAGGACTGGGTAGCGGAAGGCTGGCCGGACGACTCACCTGAAGAAATCACTGCTCGCGCAAGCGAAACTGCAGCGGAGCCACACCTACCCCTGTCGGACCGAACACCTCGCTCATAAGGGTCTGAGCCGCGAGTCGACAAGCCATGCTCCGCGTGCGAATGCCTGTTAGCGCTATAACCGCGTCGCCAAGAACCGCGGCTTAAGAGATCAGGCTCTGTTGAATTCTAAGTGGGTTGGCTGACGTAAGTATTGATCTTGGAGAAGTCGAGCTTGCCGGCGATGAGGAAGATGACGGTGCGGATGGTGCGGAAACGTACGTAGCCGCGAGCCTTACGCTTGGCAGCCTGGAACAAACCGTTGATGGCTTCCAGAAAGCCGTTGGTCTGGCGAGTGCTCACCCAAGCGAGGACGCCCTCGAAGTGGTTTCGGATCATCCGGGCGACCTCTTTCATCGGGCTAACCTTGGAGCGCAGGACGTTGGTGCACCATTGCTTGAGCAGCGCGCGCACCACCTGGGGTTGCTTGCGACTCAAGATCTCGCGCAGCTGTTCGCGGTATAGCCATGCGCGCGCCGTTCGGCGCGTGGTCATCCGCACCAGC